>JAAYHP010000383.1 GCA_012735355.1 Lysinibacillus sp.
AAGATGTGTATGCGGTGTCTGCTAGAACAACAGGCGTCATGATTGCAGCGGTTTTACCGAATTCTCCGGCAGAAAAAATGGAATTACAAGTGGGAGAAATTATCCGCAAAGTGAACGGAATGGAAGTGCATAATGAAATGGAGTTATACGAGGCATTGCAAATTAACGCTGCCTACTGTAAGTTGGAAGTGTTAGATCATAACAATGAATTGCGATTAACTCAACATGCAGTCCATAGCGAAGATCATTACCGCATCGGGCTGATCATTGTAAAGTAAGTATAAAAAAGACGACGATATTTTCAAAAAGAGCGAGTTAGAAAAAGGATAAATTTTCTAATTTGCTCTTTTCATTTTTTATCCGCCAATCCAAAAATCGGAGAAAATATTCGCCAATTAAAAAAATTCGGCTTCTCAAAATCGAGGTATCCGCCGAATTCGATTATTCATATGCTAATCATCAAAAGAAATTCCTCAAAACTGCTACAGTCAACACGCCCACAACGACTGTTTTTGATAGACTTTTCGTCCAAATGGCGACGAGCAATGTCGGCATGAAAGCGATTGTGCTCTCCCAATTCAACGTGACAAACTTTCCTTCTGTATTGAGCAACGATTGAAAGACGAGGGCACTTAAAATACAAACGGGAATAAATTGCAACCAACGTAATACAACATTCGGAAGTTCGATATTTCGAACTAAAATAAATGGGATGACGCGAGGAGCCCACGTAACGAAGGCACAACCTAATATTAACAACACCATCGATAAAGTTGTCATCATTATTCAGTCACCACCCCAATCGTTGCAACGATCACCGTAGCAAAAAGAACAGCTAAATGGCCAGGCATAAAATATGAAAGAATATATAAAATGCCGAAAACGCAACCAATTAACTTTAAATAATGCATCAATTTTTTCTTTCCAGCATCGGCTAAATTTAATACAAGTAGAGCGATAAACATCGCTACTAACGCATAGTCAAGCCCCCAAGCATCGGCATTTGGAATCCAGTTTCCAACGAGACCTCCAACGACACAGGCGGCAATCCATGTTAAATAAGCCGTTAAGTTTAATCCGTCCATCCAGCGACCGCCAAGATGTTGTTCTCGCCCCATTTTCGTTACAGCGACGCCAAAGGTTTCATCTGTCAATAATGAGCCGAACCCTACATTGCGCAAAGCAGAATAGCGGGTTAAATAAGGCGCAACCGTCAACGACATAAGGAAATGTCTTAGATTCACAATAAAGGTAGTGATAATAATGACTGACATCGGTGCCCCAGCCATATATAAGCCGGTAAAAATAAATTGGGCACTTCCCGCATAAACGAGGGCGGACAATAAAAAGATTTCAAGAATTGATAAATTGGAAGTGATCCCAACGACTCCAAAGGCAAAGCCGATGCTTATATAGCCTAGCAAAGTAGGAATACAATCTTTCATTCCTTGAATAAAAGAATCCTTTGTTACATGTTCATCTACTTTCACATCCGTTGCCATGCCTTTCTTTTCCTTTCCATTTAAACTAAAGTGATTTCAAGCTAGAAACAAATCCTCTTCGTTTCGTTATAAATAGCTATGATGAAAAATATGTAACATTTTTGACAAATGATAAAAATTCATCAAATCAGTACCAATACATGGTAAGACTATTTTATAATAAAAGAAATCAAAAAATTTCGATTTTGTTTAATATAGTATACAGTCGTCCTTTAAAATAAACAATAGGGTGGATTGAAAATTGGAACGAATGAGCCGGAACATTGGATTACAATTGAAAAAAATTCGTAAAGAGCGAAGTTTAAGTTTAGATGAAGTGGCAAAAGCTACAGATGTAAGCAAAGCGCAACTTGCCCAAATTGAAAAGGGTGAAGCAAATCCTACAGTTTCAACAATTTGGAAAATTGCAGCAGGGTTAAAAATATCCTTTTCTTCCCTTCTCCAACCCCCAAAAATTCATTTTCAAAAATATAGTGTAGATTCATCTACATACGTCTCAGAAGAAAATGGAAAGTATCGAGTATATTCCATCATACCTTATGATCCGGAAAGAGGATGGGAATTTTATAAAATTGAAATGGACCCTGGGGTAATTCATAAAAGTGAAGCCCATACTGAAGGGGTGGTAGAAACGATTACTGTCTTCGAAGGACAAGCAGTTATACTATGTGGGGAGATGAAGGAACAATTAATGGAAGGGGAAACCCTTGTTTTTTCGGCAAATCAGCCTCATCAATATGAAAATCCAACAAATAGTGTAACAGTGCTATATTTAATTATCCAATATCGTTAGGGGTGGAAATTGTGAGCGAATGGTTTACCGTTGAAAATATAGAAGCATTAGAAGCCCAATACCGGACACTTGGGCCATTAATTGGGATTTTCCTTCCCTTTTTAGAAGCCTTTTTACCTTTTCTACCCCTAGTTGTAATTGTTGTTGCCAATGCTAGCTCCCATGGTTTGTGGCTAGGATTTTTACTTTCTTGGATTGGAACAGTATTAGGATCGTACTGCGTGTTTTTAATTGTACGTAAATTTGGGAAAAATCGCGCTGTCCAAAAGTTTGTAAGCAATGAAAAAGTGCAAAAATTAATTCGCTGGGTTGAAATGAGGGGACTAGCCCCATTATTAATTTTGCTTTGTTTTCCTTTTACGCCATCGGTTTTAGTCAATATTGTCGCGGGTCTTTCCAACATTAAGAAAAAATATTATTTAATCGTTTTAATGGCCGGTAAATTCGTGATGATCTTAACGATTAGTTTACTCGGTTATGATATCGGTGCACTTTTAAGAGACCCGATAAAATTAATCCTCGTTCTTATTGCGATTTTCCTTCTTTGGTTTGTAGGAAAATGGATGGAGAAATGGTTAAATAGTCGAGTGGAAAAAGATTTAAAGGAACTATCGAAGAAAAAGCAGTTGAATATGTC
>JAAYHP010000384.1 GCA_012735355.1 Lysinibacillus sp.
CGAGTTTCGGGCTGTTCCCGTTGGAGTCGCCCCGTCACTCCAATCAATTTTCGTTGTATATCATTTTTTTACTATGCTTCTTCACTGATTCTTAATTAAATTAGCTATATGTCCCAACCTCTTTTTTACAAGCCCTCCTTTTTTAATATTTATTCTTTTACTTTAAATGTACGAACGTATTGTTCTAAACGATTTGCCATTTCCATCGTTTCATTGGAGTAGTTTGATACGACTTCAATATTACTGTTCGTTTCTTGGGCAGCGACAGTAATATGGGACATCGTTCGATCAATTTCCTGTAGGGAATGGGTTAAATCGTGAACGAGTTGAACAATCCTTTTTGTTTTCCCCGTTTCTTCTGTCATTAAATTAGAAATCAATGTAATTTCATTTACCGTTTCATTAACTGCTTTTGAAATGTTATTTAATGACTGTACTGTGAGATGTACTGTAGCTTCTCCTTTTTCGATATATTTAGCATTATCCGATGAAGAAATCATTACATCACTAATTCGTTCCATAATATTTTTTACGAGGGTATCAACTTTTTCTACCTCTTTGTTTGACTGTTCAGCCAATTTTCGTACTTCCTCAGCAACAACAGTAAAGCCTTTCCCATGTTCCCCAGCTCGAGCAGCTTCAATGGATGCATTTAAGGCGAGCAAATTCGTTTGGGATGCTAAATCTGCTATCGTAGAAGTAATCGTTTGAATTTTTTTTGCTTCCTCTACTAACTGTTGAATTGATAGTCCGACATTTTCCGAACCGTGGCGAATGCGTTCCATATCGTTTCGAATTTCATTTGCTCTCTTTTCCCCTTGAACTGCAATATCCATTGTTTTATTGGAATTTTCTACAGTGAGATCAGCCTTTTCTTTTACAGCCTGTAAATCGTCTGCTAACGTTGATAAATATTCTGATACATTTTCTGCATGTTGTGTTCCTTCAGAAACAGCCATTGATACTTCATCGATATTTTCTGAAACTAGGTGTATAGCTTCAGACATATCCTTTAATGAATTGGCAGTTTTATTTGCGTTACCGTTTAATTGAAAGGAAGTTTGACCCATGGTAGATATCATTTGTTGTAAGTTATTCGTCATTTGATTTAATGTTCTTGAAAGTTCCCCAACTTCATCTGCCCCTTTACAACAGTTTCTTCTACTACTAAGTTTCCATTGGCTATCTTTTTCGCTTGATGAATAAGTTTAGAAATCGGTTTTGTTTTTCGTCGAATTAAGAAAGCGGTTACAAAAGACGCTAATAATACGGGAATTAAACTATATAAAATCCCTTTGCTTACAACATCCCATGTACGTTTTTTCACGATATTTGCATCAAAATCAATGACATTGATTGCGATAATTTCATTTGTTGGGTCGTGGTCTTTATAAATGGGTGCATAGCCTGAAAGTCGATTCATATCGCCAAAATAATAGCTTTTAGAATAGGTTGGATGATTCATTTCAAGTAACATATTTATAGCTTCTTCATCTATGTAAAATGAATCTCCTGGTGCGAAACCTTTTTCTGCTAAGTTATCGTCAAGGGCCAATATATTGCCGTTTAAATCCAAAATATATTGAGAATCAAAAATATTTTTATGATCCGTTGTCCAATTTAGTAAACTACCTAATTGGATTTTTGATTCTTCATCTCCAGCTAAGGCTTTTTCCAACATAACAGGATCAATAAGGCCAGTTGTAATATTGGCGCAGCCGTATGCTTCAATCCCTGCAGCTTCATATAATTTATCGTAAGCAGTAAAAAATGTAGCAACAGATGTTATTGTGATCATTACGATGAGAATTCCTGCAATAATGGTACCAAGATGAAACGTTAATGATTTTGTCAAATTCATAATTTATAACCACCTTATAATAGCTCTCTATTTTAAGTTTACTATGAAAAGTTGTATTTAAAAAGCAACTTTACTTCAAATATTTTGATTCGATTGAATAATATAAAAAAGGGAATTATCAAAGGATATTTAAAAAAATTCACTTAGTGCACAAATTATAACGATAGTTAAAAGTGTTTCACAAAGGAAACATTTCGTTATATAATACATTTACATAGATTAGAGAAAGGATGCCTACTAATGGAGGATAATCTGCTATTAGCTTTTGGTTTAACACTGTTTGCAGGTTTAGCAACTGGAGTTGGAGCGCTATTTGCATTCTTTACAACCCGTACAAATAAAAAGTTTTTATCAGCAGCGTTAGGTTTTTCTGCTGGTGTGATGATATATGTTTCATTAATTGAAATATTTGTAAAAGCGAAAGATTCATTAACAGTTGCATTGGGAGCAAAAAACGGCTATTGGATGACGGTGATTGGCTTTTTTGCTGGAATGTTATTAATTGCAATGATTGATAAATTTATTCCATCAAAAACAAATCCCCATGAAGTAAAAACTGTTGAAGATGTGCAGGCAGCAAAGAAGAAACCTTTAAGTACCGATGAAGATAAATTAATGAAAATGGGGATGTTTACTGCACTAGCTCTTGCAATCCATAACTTTCCCGAAGGAATAGCAACGTTTATATCAACTCTCCACGATCCAAGCGTTGGTTTGGCTATTGCAATAGCTGTAGCAATTCATAATGTACCGGAAGGGATTGCGGTAGCAATTCCAATATTTTATGCTACAGGTAATCGAAAAAAAGCCTTTAAATGGTCTTTTATTTCAGGACTTGCAGAACCTATTGGAGCCTTCGTAGCTTTCTTTATTTTAATGCCATTTTTAAATGAAATTATGTTTGGCATTATTTTTGCAGCGGTTGCCGGAATAATGGTATTTATTTCATTAGATGAGTTGTTGCCAGCTGCACAAAAGTATGATGAGACTCATTTGTCGATTTACGGTATGATTGCTGGGATGGCAGTAATGGCTATTAGTTTATTGATATTGTCATAAAAAAAGAGTTGTTCTGAAAGCTTAAAAGACTTTCGAACAACTCTTTTAATTTAGTTTGATGAGACATTTGTAATCTCTTCTACATAAACTCCTCGATGGTCAGGTTTTGTAAGAATAATTTTATGGCTTGGGAACAATTCTTCCATTCTTGCTACAAACTTCTGACCAATAGAAGGAGGAATAATTGAAATCATCGTTGGACCAGCTCCACTTAAAGCTGTACCATACGCTCCTGCTTTTTTTGCTTCCTTATGAATTTCTTCATAATAAGGAATGAGTTTTGCGCGGAACGGCTCATGAAATAAATCAGATTCCATATAACGGCCAATTCGTTCATAATCTTTTAAAACGAGTGAAGCTGCAAGCATATTTGCGTGAGCACTTGCTTGAACTGAATATGGGCGACTGAAATGTTCTGGTAATATGTCCCTTGCTTCCGATGTTTTCAATTCTGTATTAGGAACAAATAATACAAAGGAAGCTTCAAGATCGTTTATGTGAATCGTATCAACAATGCCTTCCTTATCCATGGTAGATATCGTTAATCCACCGAGAACGGATGCGGTTGCATTATCCGGATGCCCTTCAAATTGGGATGATAAGTTACATTTATCTTGCACTGTTAAGTGAAGATCACAAAGAATATTGGCTAATTCAATACCAGCCACTATGGCGGAGGCACTGCTACCTAAACCGCGGGCAAAAGGAATTTCGCTCGCCATTTCAACTCGACAACTAGGCATTACTTTGTTGAAGCGTTTTGCTGTTTCGTTGGCGATTTTATAAATTAAATGTTCATTCACATCAAATTCCTTTGGTAAGCCTTCAGATAGATGAACTATTTCCCATTCATCGTGAAGAGACACCGTTAATTGTAAATATAAAGATAAGCTAAGTCCAATTGAGTCAAATCCAGGTCCTAAATTTGCGGTACTACCTGGAACTGTGATTTGCCATTTTTTACTCATACTAAACCCTCGATATAGTTGCGAATTTCTTCTTCGTCGTTTTTAAGGGACACTACTTCTACGTTGGATACGTTCATCGCTGTATCAGGGTCTTTCAGTCCGTTGCCAGTAAATACAGTGACAACTGTGCTACCCTTTGCAATTTTACCGTTGTTTACAGATTTTATTACACCAGCGAGGGATGCAGCAGAACCTGGTTCAACGAATACTCCTTCGCTTTTTGCAATTAACTTATATGCTTCTAAAATTTCATCATCTGTTACGGAATCGATAATACCATTTGATTCATCACGAGCTGCTTCTGCAAATTTCCAACTTGCAGGGTTTCCGATGCGGATTGCAGTTGCCACTGTTTCTGGGTTAGCAATTGGTTCGCCTTTAACGATTGCGGCTGCACCTTCAGCTTCAAAACCATACATTTTAGGAAGCCCTGTATTTTTCGCTTCATTATATTCCTTAAAGCCTTTCCAGTAGGCTGTAATGTTACCCGCATTTCCAACAGGAATACATAAATAATCTGGCGCTTTACCCAATGCATCAACAATTTCAAAGGCAGCTGTTTTTTGTCCTTCGATACGATATGGGTTGACAGAGTTTACTAAAGTTACTTTGCCACCTTCGCTAATTTTGCGAACGATATTTAATGCATCGTCAAAGTTTCCATCGATTTCGATAATTTTCGCACCGTACATACAAGCTTGCGCTAACTTTCCTAAAGCGACTTTCCCTTTTGGAATTACTACGATGGATTGAATACCCGCACGAGCTGCATAAGCGCTAGCTGCAGCGGAAGTGTTACCAGTAGATGCGCAGATTACGCATTTTGCTCCTTCTTCTACCGCTTTAGCAACGGCAAAAACCATTCCGCGGTCTTTAAAGGACCCAGTAGGGTTTAATCCTTCATATTTACCGTACAATTCAATTCCTAACTGTTCTGATAAGTTGTTTAAATAAATTAAAGGAGTGTTTCCTTCATTTAGAGTAAGCGCAGGTGTATTTTCTGTTACAGGTAAAAATTCTTTATATTCTTCAATAAGACCTTTCCACATTTTAAGTATCTCCTTTTGTTCTCGCTAGATGAACATTTGTTTTTATATAAAAGACATTTTAACCCACAATAATAG
>JAAYHP010000385.1 GCA_012735355.1 Lysinibacillus sp.
CGAGTTTCGGGCTGTTCCCGTTGGAGTCGCCCCGTCACTCCAATCAATTTTCGTTGCATATCATTTTTTTACTATGCTTCTTCACTGATTCTTAATTAAATTAGCTATATGTCCCAACCTCTTTTTTGTTAATGAAGAAAGATGGACATAGTCTTAAGTTAGAGGGTTTATCTCTCGAATTTCCACCCTAATTAGCGCAATCCACCCCACACTCTCCGATTCTTATAATTCATACAAAAAAACTAAGAATACTATTGACAAATAAATTTCGACAAAGTAAAATCTATTAAACAAAGTGATTAACTAAGAATTATAGGAGGAAGTTCGAAGTGAAAAAATTATTGAAATTTGCATCTGTAGGGTTAGCATTAACAATTTAAGCTGCATGTGGTGGAGGAGAAGAAGCTTCTACTGACACAACGAACGGAGAAACTGGTGTGAAAAAAGTGAAAGTTGCTTATGCAATTACAGATAAACCGATGACTTACCAAGATGAAAATGGAGAAGCACAAGGCTATGACGTCGATGTGATGCGAATAGTAGACGAAAAACTAGAAGATTACGAATTTGAATTTATCGGAACTACAAACGATGACTTACTAATCGGTGTGGAACAAGGTAAATACGATGTTGGTATTAAAAACGTATTCTACACAGATGAACGTGCACAAAAATATATTTTCCCTGAAGAATTTTTAGGATTAAGTAGTACTGGTCTAGTCCTAAAGAAAGAAAATGAACATATTAAAGACTTGGCGGACTTTGCAGCGGCTAACATGAAATTAGCGCCGATTGCAGCGAACAACGCCCAATACACTGTTGTAGAAGAATACAATGAAGCAAACCCTGACAACCCGGTGAACCTTATTGCTGGTGATGAATTTATCGTAGATGTTGTACAATGGGTAAACGAAGGTCGTGCAGATGGTGGTATTTACATCGAAGCACAATACAACAATCTTGTATTATCCCCAGAAGGCCCATACCACAACTTAAAAGATGAAGTGGTTTATAACGAATTTACAGTAATTAAAACATGGCCATTATTTAATAAAAACCAACAAGAATTAGCAGATGCTTACGATGAAGTGATGAAGGAAATTAAAGAAACGGATGCTTTAAGAGAGCTAAGCGTTAAACATTATGGTAAAGATTTATTTGAAGTACTTGATTCTGTAACTAGATAACACTATAAACTGCTAGATTATATCTAGCAGTTTCTTTACTATCCTTCATAAAGTCTATAATTCCGAGTTGGATTGACGCAAAATGTCTTAAAAAGTAAAATCGTAACTGTATTTAGCCAATGAAGTTGGGTGCTTCTTAGGATGGGAGATATGTCTCCATATTTGAAAGGTAGGTTATTATCCATGAAAGAATTATTTATTAAAACTGAACAACAACGACAATGGTTAGAGAAATTAGCTACATTAGAAGAATCGATAAAACAAAATGCCCAACGACACGATGAAGAATCCTCTTTCCCTCATGAAAATATTCAAAAATTGCGAGAAATTGGATATCCTAAGCTCACTTTACCGAAGGAATATGGTGGAGAGGGATTCAATATATACGATGCCGTTTTAATTCAAGAAACACTTGGTAGTTACGATGGCAGCACAGCTCTTTCTATCGGATGGACATTGCTAACGGTCGGAGATGTTTACGAGACGAAAGGGTGGCCAGAAGAAAAACTAACAGAATTTGCAAAGGCTGTAACAGAAGGCGCTATCATTAACAAAATCGTGAGTGAAGTAATTACAGGTAGCCCAATTCGCGGTGGTCGTCCTGGAACAAATGCTAGTAAAAAAGACGGGAAATGGGTGTTAAATGGTCGAAAAGCTTATGCAACTTGTTCACCAGAGTTGGACTACTTCTTGGTAACAGCTTGGATCCCAGAGCTAGAAAACACGGGGAATTTCTTAATTCATAAAGATACACCTGGACTTATGATC
>JAAYHP010000386.1 GCA_012735355.1 Lysinibacillus sp.
CGAGTTTCGGGCTGTTCCCGTTGGAGTCGCCCCGTCACTCCAATCAATTTTCGTTGCATATCATTTTTTTACTATGCTTCTTCACTGATTCTTAATTAAATTAGCTATATGTCCCAACCTCTTTTTTCTCAAATAGCCATATCTTTTTTCAATTAGAATACTTGTTCTACTTCTACGATTCCAGGTACTTCTTCTAACAATGCACGTTCGATACCTGCTTTTAATGTAATTGTAGAACTTGGGCATGTACCGCATGCACCTAATAAGCGCAATTTTACAACGCCGTCTTCCACATCGATTAATTCGCAATCCCCACCATCGCGAAGTAAAAACGGACGTAATTTATCTAAAACTTCTTGCACTTGTTCAAATTGTTCAGTATTTGACATATTTCTCGACTCCTTTCATTAAAATTATTATAATGTGAAGAAAGAAAAAAATCCATCATTATAGTTGCGAAAGGTGTAATTACATGAATAAAAAAATTCCTACAATTGAAGTATATGGTGCTGATATTCTATGTGCAAGCTGTGTGAATGCACCATCATCAAAAGATACTTATGAATGGTTAGAAGCAGCGATTCGCCGAAAATATCCAGACCAACCTTTTACAATTCGATACATTGACATCGAACAACCATTAACGGATAAACGGGATCAAGAATATGCAGAACGTATTCATAACGATGAATTTTTCTATCCCCTCGTTCTCATTAATGATGAAGTAGTGGGAGAAGGCTATGTGCAAATTCAACCTGTATTTAAAGCTCTAGAAAAACTCGGCTTCGTACCTACAGAATAAACTTTAACTAGTTAGTGTAACTTATTCATTCGTTTAAAAAAGAATTCGCAAGTACTCAAAAAAACCTCTGAGCTTTGCGAATTCTTTTTATTTTATGAAACGTTTTGACGTTTGTACATCCAAAGGAGCCCTGACTTTAAAAGACGGGCAATTCGACCGGTAACCGTTGTATCGGCAATATGAACAAATCCTTGTTTTTTACCTAAAGACCCCATAAAGCCCTTCAATTTAATTTCAGGCAATTTTTCAGGTAGCACCTCACCTTTCCAGCGCAGCTTTAACACTCTTGCAATGCGTTCTGCTTGCTCTTCAGCTAATTGGGCGCTTGCTGGTAAATCAGAGGAAGCACAATCGCCAACAACATACACATGCTCATCATCGATTAATTGGAAATATTCGTTCACTAAAGGACGACCTTTAGAATCTTTTTCAACATCCATATCTCTAACAATTTTTACAGGTCGAACACCGGCAGTCCAAACAATGGCGTCTGCCTCAATCACTTCATCGTGATTGTATAGTCTTGTAGGTTCTACTTTTGTAATATTCGATTCCGCAATAATTTCAACATTATTTTTTTCAAACCATTCTTTCACATAATTGCTAAGTTTTTCTGGAAAGGCGCGCAAAATCCGTGGTGAACGATCGAATAATTTGATGTTTAAATCTGAACGGCTCTCCCTTAATTCACTTGCTATTTCAATGCCACTTAAACCTGCACCAACGATGGCTACAGTCGAACCCGGTGGCAAACCGCAAAGGGTTTCAAATGTAGTACGGGATTTCGCAATCGTTTGAATGCTCAATGTATTTTCTGCTGCTCCTGGCACCCCGTGATAATCATCTTCACAACCG
>JAAYHP010000387.1 GCA_012735355.1 Lysinibacillus sp.
AGCGTGAAAACAGATTTATTTTTCCCGCTGAAATCAAATTTAAAAGAGATGAGGGAGAAGGCGGATTTATTCGAAAACTTTGTGATTGCTCAAGGAATTTATGGGGATCGCTGGATGCAAGACAACAGGTGGATGTATAAAAAATATCGAGGCTTAGAATATGTCACGACGAAGCAAACCGATGAAGAAAAACAAATGCAAGCCGTTATCGATGAAATGAAACAATACATACGTACCCCTCTTTTAAAGCTAGAAAAGGAACTTAAAGGAGCGAAAACGGGCCGAGATATAGCAATGGCTTTATATGAATGTATTGAAGAATTACAAGTCTATGACAAGCTTCAAGCTTTAAAAGATAAGGAATTGGAAGCGAATAGATTAGATGAAGCAATGGAGCACGATCAAGCTTGGAATCGTTGGATCAATGTGTTAGATCAATTTGTCATCATGTTTGGAGAACAGCCTTTAACGTTAGAAGAGGCGGCAAACATATTAGATGAAGGTTACGATACGTTGCAGTTTTCTAAAATACCTCCAGCAGTAGATGAAGTGACGGTTGCAACCGTTGAATTTTCCCGATTTGACAATATGAAAGTTGTATTTATTATCGGTGTGAATGATGGCGTTTATCCGATGCGCATCGATTATGAAGGGTTAATAAATGATGGCGATCGGGAGTGGTTTGCTGGCATCGATGTAGAACTTTTTCCCTCTTCGAAATATCGCTTGATGGAAGAAAATTTCTTAATGTATCGGGCAATATCCAGCCCAACCTATCGTTTATATGTAACTTTTGCTAGCAGCGATGAAGAAAGTAAAGCGCTACTTCCTTCATTGTATGTGCAGCGTCTACATACTCTATTTGAAGTAGATGGAGAAAAAACGTTGCCTCACAAACGAGTATTGATTGATCCGATAGAAGAATTGGATAAAGGAAACGTTCTTTCATACTTGCGACATCCAAGAACGTCACTAGCCTATTTAATGACCCAGTTAAAACAAGCGGAAACAGAAGGATTGGCTAGTGAGTGGCGTGCATTAAAGGCCTTTTATGAGCAAGATCACGAGTGGAGAGAAGTGCTATTGCTCGTTATGCGGCCGTTACAGCAACAAAAAAAATCAGAAACATTAGCTGAGGAAATAACTGAGCAATTATATGGAAAAGATCTTACATTAAGCGTTTCTCGAATAGAAAAATATTACAGTTGTCCTTTCGCCCATTTCGCGAATTACGGATTAAAATTACAGGAACGACAAGAATTTCGTCTAGAAACTTTTGAGATGGGTGACTTATTCCATGAAGCATTAAAATGGATCTCCATGGAGACGAATCGACTAAACTTACGTTGGAATAAACTCACTCGCGAACAATGTGCTCTTCTTGCCCGAGAAGCGGTAGAACGAATCGTGCCGACTTTCTCCCATCAAATATTGCTAAGCAGTTCTCGCTATCGTTATATACAGAGGAAACTTATTCACATCGTTGAAAAAACGATGCTTGCTTTATCACAACATGCAAAAAATTCTACTTTAAAACCTATAGTAGTAGAAGCTTCCTTAGGTCCGAGCAAAAAGGAGCAATTACCTCCGTTAGAAATTCCGTTAAAACAAGGGCGGAAAATGCAATTAAGGGGTAGAATTGACCGAATTGACCATGCAAAAGTGGGAGATACTTCTTATTTACGGGTCATTGACTATAAATCTTCAAGCAGAGACTTAGATTTAAATGAAGTGTATTACGGCTTGTCTCTCCAATTATTGACCTATTTAGATGTGGCGGTGGAAAATTCCCTCCTTTTACTGGAAGAACGTGCAATGCCAGCAGGGGTTTTATACGTTCACGTGCAAAACCCGATTTTAAAAATTGAAAAAGAACTGAACGAAATGCAATTAGAAGAAGAACGGTTAAAAATGTTTAAAATGAAAGGGTTACTTACGGAAGATAAAGATGCAGTCATTGCGATGGATGACCGGTTAGAAGAGGATGGAAAATCGATTATCATACCAGCTTCCATTACGAAAAATCAGGAGTTTTCGAAGACTTCCAAAGTAATACCTCCTGAATCGATGAATGATTTAAGAAGCTTTGTACGCCAAAAACATAAAGAAGCGGGATTATCGATTTTAAGCGGGGATACGTCCATTGAACCATATAAATTAAAATCTAAAACAGCTTGCGATTTTTGCCAGTTTAAATCCGTTTGTCAATTTGACCCGACGGATGGACAGGAATACCGAATATTACAGGCTGATAAGGCACTAAACGTAGTAGAAAAAATTCGAAAGGAGTTGAAAGTGGATGAGTCAGCAGATACCAATTAAACCGAAAGACGTAACGTGGACTCTTGATCAGTGGAAAGCGATTTGGGCAACGGGTCAAGACGTATTAGTTTCCGCTGCAGCGGGATCAGGGAAAACGGCGGTATTAGTTAACCGAATGATTGAAAAGGTCATTGCGAAGGAAAATCCGATCGATGTGGATGAACTGCTCGTCGTAACTTTTACAAATGCCTCCGCTGCTGAAATGCGACACCGAATGGCTGATGCCCTTGAAAAAGAAATTGTAAAAAATCCTCACAACCAGCATTTGCGAAAGCAGCTGAGTTTAGTTAATAAAGCGCAAATTTCCACTTTGCACTCCTTTTGTTTATCGATCGTAAGACAATACGCTTATTTAATCGATATCGACCCAGGTTTTCGCATTGCTAATGAAGGAGAAATTTCTTTACTTCGAGATGATATTTTAAAAGAAGTGTTAGAAGAAGCTTATAGTGCTGATGATGAAGATGAAGTGAATCGCATTTATCGTTTAGTTGATAGCTTTACTTCTGACCGAGACGATCAAGAAATTGAATTGTTAATCGATAAATTGTACGACACTGCCAGAGTTCATCCAGAGCCGAAAAAATGGCTCCGTTCCCTCGTGGAGCAATATCGATTACCAACGGATATAACTATCGATGATTTGCCCTTTATCGATTCGTTGAAAAGCTCAATCGAATTCCAATTAGAAGAGGCTCGTGAGCATATTTTAGCCGTCCGTAAGTTTGCTTTAATGCCCGATGGACCAGCTCCTTACGGGGAAACGGTGGAGCTTGATTTAGTTCTCATTCAAGAAGCGCTACGCCGAATTCGTTCTTCTTGGGAAGAGGCTTACGAATTCTTTTCTACATTGAAATGGTCGACGCTAGCCCGTGTGCAAAAGGATTCCTGCGATGAAGAGTTAAAGAAAAAAGCTCAAGATAAACGAAATAAAGCGAAAAAAATATTAAAAACCATTCAAGACACGTTCTTTGCGAGAAAGCCGGAAAGATTGATTGAAGAGATACGGCAAATGGCACCAACGATTGAAACGTTAGTGGAACTTGTAGAAAAATTTGTGGAGAAATTTAAACAGGCAAAGTTAGAAAAAGCGATAGTAGATTTTTCTGACTTGGAGCATTTCGCTTTGGAAATCTTGACGGTGGAAGAAGATGGAGAATTGAAACCTTCTCCCGTTGCTCTTGAATACAGACAGCGGTTTAAAGAAGTCCTTGTCGATGAATATCAAGATACAAATATGTTGCAAGAAACGATTTTACAGCTTGTAAAAAGCGGAAACGAAGCAAACGGGAATTTATTCATGGTAGGGGATGTGAAGCAGTCCATTTATCGTTTCCGTTTAGCGGAGCCGATGTTATTTTTAAATAAATATTTAACCTTTGAAGAAGAGCCGAAATCGAGCGGTTTAAAAATTGACTTAAATGCCAACTTCCGCAGTCGAAAAGAAGTCCTTCACGGTACAAACTATATATTTGAACAAATTATGGGTGAAAAGGTTGGGGAGATTGTTTATGACGAAAAAGCCGCATTAAAACCAGGAGCTCCTTACAATGATGTGGAGGTACCGGTAGAATTAGCGATTATTTATGAAGAAGAGCCGGAACAATCTCCTCAAGAGGATGAAGAAGAGGATGTAGACATTTTTATTCAAGAAGAAATGAAAAAATCTCAGCAAGAAGCTCGTTACATTATTCAAAGAATACGGGAAATGATCGATGGTGGGATGACGATTTACGATACGAAACAAAAGGACCCGGCAAAACGCATGCGTCCAATACGTTATAGCGATATCGTAATCTTAATGCGTTCCATGACTTGGTCAAATGATATTATCGAAGAATTTAAGGCAGCGGATATCCCGTTATATGCAGAAAGTTCAAAAGGCTATTTTGAAGCATTAGAAGTCATGGTCATGATCAATATTTTAAAGGTGATTGACAATCCGTACCAAGACATTCCTTTAGCATCCGTCCTTCGAGCACCTTTTGTTGGCTTAACGGAAAATGAAATGGCGCGGATTCGTTTAGCAAATCAAAATGCACCTTTTTATGAAGCGGTGAAAAAGTTTGTGGATGAAGAAGGTTCCGGCTTAGATGTATCGACACAAGATAAGCTTGTGACGTTTTTAAAGCAGCTTGACAATTGGCGTGACCTTGCTCGTCGCGGCAGCCTTTCCGATTTAATTTGGCAAATTTATTTAGATACGAACTATTATGAAATGGTTGGGGCGATGTCTAACGGCAAACAACGACAAGCCAATTTAAGAACGTTACATGACCGGGCGCTATCCTTTGAAAAGTCTTCTTTCCGAGGTCTGTTCCGTTTCCTTCGTTTTATTGATCGAATGAAGTCACGAGGAGAAGATTTAGGGGTGGCGAAATCCATTGGTGAGAAGGACGATGTCGTTCGGTTAGTGACGATCCACTCTTCGAAAGGTTTGGAATACCCGGTCGTATTTGTTGCGGGATTAGGCAGTCGCTTTAATGAAATGGATTTTAATCAAAATTATTTATTTGACCAACAGTACGGACTTGCCGTGAAAGCGATCGATCCTGAAAAGCGTATAATTTTCACTTCTTTGCCTTTTTTAGCGATGAAAGAGAAGAAAAAGCTCGAAATGAAAGCGGAAGAAATGCGGATATTGTATGTGGCGATGACTCGGGCAAAGGAAAGGCTCATTCTTGTTGGCTCTGTGAAAGATTGGGAGAAAACGAGACAAACGTGGTGTGAAATGCAAAGCTTACCGACGGACGCAATGCTTCCTGATTATGTGAGAGCCCGGGCAAGAAATTATCTCGATTGGATTGGCCCTGCCATTAGTCGTCACGAGAGTTTCAAAGAGTTTAGTTTTGAAGATTATACGCCGATTCCTCACCCATCTCTTTGGAAAGTAAGAGCCATTTCCAATACATCCTTTTCAAAAAAGCAAGATGAATTGGCGGAGCAAGATCAAGAAAGCGATCGTTTAGAAGTGGATGAAAATTTGCTTGAAGAATTAAAGCATCGCTTTCAATATCGATATCCATATGAACAATCAACGAAGAAAAAATCAAAAACGAGCGTATCAGAAATGAAACGTATTGAACAATTACAACAAAACGAAGAGGAAGAAATTCCTTACGCCCATCTTTTAAAACGAGGAACGTCTTTCGTGAAACGGCCGATGTTTAAGCAAGAAAAACAATTGTCTGCGACAGAAGTCGGAACGGTCGTCCATACGGTCATGCAACATGTGCCTCAAGAAGGATTTATGAATGGGGAAGAAGTGGAGAAATTCCTTTGGCAGCTAGTTGTAAAACAATTGATTACAGAAGAAGAAATGAAAGTGGTTGAAATAGAAAAAATTATTCAATTTTTCTCCACACCGATAGGAAGACGTTTTAAAAATGCAAAAAGGCTCTTTAGGGAAGTTCCTTTTACGTTAAGCATAACCGACTCAGAAGGAGATGCTCAAATCGTTCAAGGGATTATCGATTGTTTAATGGAAGACGAAGAAGGGAAATGGGTATTAGTCGATTATAAAACGGATCAAATCTTACCAGCTTTTCAGGAAGAAGAGGCTCTTCTTCAAGAAATGACGAAGCGTTATGGTGTGCAAATTCGCATCTATTCAGAAGCCATCGAGATGATTTTGCGTGTGAAAGTGGATGAAAAGGTTCTTTATTTATTTAATGCAGGAAAAGAAATTCAAATGGAACCTTCCCGTTGAAAAAATTCGACAAAAATCTTGTAACCTATAAATATTCGTGATAGTTTTAGGGTATTTAGGAGGTCGAATTTATGTTTCAACCAACGACTTTGGATGAAAGAGTTCACACGCTGGATATAATACGGGGAGTTAGTTTGCTTGGCATATTGTTAGTCAATATGCTAGCATTTTCCCTCCCCCTTCCACATATTCTCGATTTACATAGTTGGTTTACGGATATACACGATGTGCTTACGTATCAAACGTTAGATATTTATGTGCAAGGGAGTTTTTATCCTTTATTTTCTATGCTTTTTGGCTATGGATTAGCGATGCAATGGATGAAAGCGGAGAATAAAGGGGTAAACTTTTATCGCTCTGCACCGAAACGCCTCGTTGTACTTTTTGTAATCGGCTTGTTCCACGCTTTCCTCATTTGGTGGGGAGATATTATTACGATGTACGCTTTTTGCGGCATTATATTAATGTTATTTATGAAATTAAGAAGTGGATGGCTTTTGACTTGTGCTCTTGTCATTAATGGAACGATGCATCTATTTATGATTTTTTTACTCCTATTGTTTGGAGGAAATAATGAATTTGAAACGCCGCATATTGACATCGTAGCTATCAATGATGCTATTACAGCATATGGAACGGGAACTTGGGTAGATGCTTTTATGCAGCGACTTAATGATTTATCTGTTCAAATGCATCCGAGCATGTGGATTACAGCTTTGTTTACCATTTTACCGTACATGTTGCTAGGTGCTGCTGCAGCTAAATGGCGTTTAGTGGAACGGGCAAAAGCATTGAAAGCTATATGGATTGGGCTAGCGGTTGTTTGTGTTGCCGCTGGGCTATTCATGAAAAGTGTACCTTTTCATGTAACACGGACTTATTTACTAGAATATATACGAGTGTATATTGGTGGACCGGTCTTGGCTGTTGGCTATGGGGCTGTCATTGTAGCAATCTGCCTCATTCCTTTTATGCCTAAACTGTTAAGTCCCATTGCAAAAGCTGGACGCATGTCTTTAACTTTATATATTATGCAATCGATTGTTTGCACTTTATTATTTTATAATTTTGGTCTTGGGCTTTATGGAAAAGTGGATGTAGCAACGTCTATCGTTATTGGGATTGGCATTTATATTATTCAATTAGCTATTGCCGAATTGTGGTTTATTAAATTTAAGCAAGGACCACTTGAGTCAATAGTGAAACGATTCACTTATGGAAAAATAGTTTCAGAAAAGTAATAAATTGAAAAGGATTTCATGCTAATATGGTACTAAAACTACTTGGTTTGCGTAGTTTCAAATAAAGAACTTGTGAAAATGAAAAGGAGCTATTCATAATGAAAATTTTATCCTTTAATTTCAACGATCAAGTAAAGTTTGGTCCAAAGGTGAAAAAAGAAGAAGCGGTGTGGGATGTACTTGCCATTCAAGAAAGCTTTCAAGTACTATCGTCTTTCCCTCTAACAATCTTTGAAGGAATCACTTTAGGGTATGATTTTGTGGAAAAGATTAGAAGATTAGTAGAAGTGGCTGAAAGGTCAGAAAATGTAGAGCAATTTAAGTTATCATTTAACGAAATTGAATGGTTATCACCTATTCCACGAACACCAAAAAACATTTTATGTGTTGCCAAAAACTACGATAAGCATGCAAAAGAAATGGGAGTAGAAGCTGCTCCATCAGATTTAGTCATTTTCACAAAATCACCGACGACAATTGCTGCAGATCACGAAGTTTTACCAATCCATGAAGATAAAACTGACTTCCTCGATTATGAGGGAGAGCTGGCGGTGGTGATTGGGAAAGAAGGCAAAAATATTCCTGAAAGACTAGCTTATGATTATATTTTTGGATATACGATTGCTAACGACTTAACAGCACGCGATATTCAAGAACGACATCAACAATATTTTTTAGGTAAAAGTTTAGAGAGAACTTGTCCAATGGGGCCTTATCTTGTGACAAAAGATGAAATTCCTAATCCGCAAAATTTAACGGTTGTAACGAAAGTGAATGGTGAAGTTCGCCAAAATGGAAATACGGATGAAATGATGTTCCCTGTAGATCGATTGATTTCAATTTTATCCCATCATGTAACATTGGAACCTGGAGATGTCATTTTAACAGGAACACCTGCAGGAGTAGGAAAGGGAATGAATCCTCCACGTCGATTAAAATCAGGTGATGAAGTGAAAATTTCCATTGAAGGAATTGGTACATTAACGAATCGTTTTGAATGAGAGGAACAAAAAGAATCCGCAAATTTTAGCATAAGTTAAAAACTTGCGGATTCTTTTTTGTATATATTAAAATAAATTTAAAATTAAAATGATTATATTTGAACACAAACATTACACATGCTAGGATAATTCATGAAGAAAAAAATTAAGGTGGGAAATTAAATGACACATTTACACATTACGACTTGGGTAATAGCTATAGTACTTTTTTTAATTTCAGTGATGAAACCGAATAAAGGTCTCAAGATGGCATTGCGCTTGTTTTATATTTTAATTATAGTAACAGGCGGAATTTTATTTATGGAATCCACTAGTTTCCATGGACAAGGAAATTATGGGATGAACTATGGTATTAAATTAATTTTAGGTATTTTAGTCATTGGCATGATGGAAATGGTGCTTGTTCGTAAAGCAAAAGACAAACCAACAACAGTATTTTGGATTTTATTTGCCATCTTCTTATTCCTAACATTATTCTATGGATTTAAGCTGCCAATGGGAATGAATTTTTTAATGTAATATGTGAATTAATATCTATATATCTAGAGGTTGGGACATATAGCTAATTTAATTAAG
>JAAYHP010000388.1 GCA_012735355.1 Lysinibacillus sp.
CGAGTTTCGGGCTGTTCCCGTTGGAGTCGCCCCGTCACTCCAATCAATTTTCGTTGCATATCATTTTTTTACTATGCTTCTTCACTGATTCTTAATTAAATTAGCTATATGTCCCAACCTCTTTTTACTATTCTAGTTCAAATAATAAATCACCAGTGGAAATGGCATCTCCTGGTTTTGCATAAATTTCTTTTACTACCCCGTCACATGGTGCCTGAACCGTCGTCTCCATCTTCATCGCTTCCGTTATTAATAAATGGTCTCCACGTTTTACGCGACTGCCTTTAGAAACAACTACTTTCAATACCGTACCTGGCATCGTTGCACCAATTTGATTTGGATTGTTTGGATCTGCCTTTACAGCAATTGTTCCATCTGCTTCAACAGTTAAATCTTGAATGACAACTTCACGAGGTTGTCCATTAAATTCGAAGTAAATGACTCTCGTTCCGTCATGCTCCGCTTCACCGATGGACACTAATTTAATAATTAATGTTTTACCTTTTTCAATTTCAACTTCTATTTCTTCACCAATTCTTAAACCGTATAAGAATGATGGAGTATCTAAAACAGATAAATTACCGTAATTTTCAACAGCTTTAAAATATTCCTCTACCACTTTCGGATAAAGGGCATACGCCAATACGTCCTTATTCGTTACTTCTCTTTTCACTTTTTTCTCTAGCGTTGCTTTTAACTCTTCAAAATTAATCGGTTCAAGAAGTTCCCCTGGACGGACAGTAATTGCCTCGCGCCCTTTTAGTACTACCTTTTGTAAATCTTCCGGGAAACCTCCGTAAGGTTGACCTATATATCCTTGGAAAAATTCCACAACCGAATCTGGGAAATCAATCGTTTGTCCCTTTTCAATAATATTTTCTTCGTTTAAATCGTTTTGAACCATGAATAACGCCATATCCCCGACAACTTTGGAAGAAGGTGTTACTTTTACAATATCCCCAAACAATAAATTGACTCGGGAATACATTTCTTTCACTTCATCCCAACGGTCACCTAAACCAACTGCTTTCGCTTGTTGTTGTAGGTTACTATATTGTCCACCTGGCATTTCGTGAACGTAAATTTCAGAATGAGGACTATTCATGCCACTTTCGAAATCTTTATAGTATTCACGAACATCTTGCCAGTAATAGGATAATTGCTCAAGAGAATCAATATTTGCGCGGACGCCGCGTTTTGCGCCTTTTAAAGCATAATATAAAGTATTCGCACTCGGTTGAGAAGTGAGTCCTGCCATTGAACCAATAGCTGTATCTACAATATCTACACCCGCTTCAATAGCCTTTGCATAAGTATAAATTCCATTACCACTTGTATCGTGAGTATGCAAATGAATAGGTAAATCCGTAGTTTCTTTCAACTCGGAAATAAGAATATATGCTGCTTCCGGTTTCAGTAGCCCCGCCATATCTTTAATCGCTAAAATATGGGCACCACAACGCTCCAATTCCTTCGCCATTTCTTTATAGTATTGTACTGTGTATTTCGTGCGAGTCGGGTCTAAAATATCCCCCGTATAACAAATAGCTGCTTCAGCAATTTTCCCTGAATTTCGCACTTCATCAATGGCAATTTCCATTCCTTTAATCCAGTTCAGACTATCGAAAATTCTAAAGACATCGATACCTGAACTTGCTGCTTCTTTAACAAACTCTCGAATTAAATTGTCCGGATAATTGGAATAACCAACCGCATTAGCACCACGGAACAACATTTGGAATAAAACATTCGGTATTTGTTTGCGAAGTTTAGCAAGTCTTTCCCAAGGATCTTCTTTTAGGAAACGGTAGCTTACATCAAATGTTGCTCCTCCCCACATTTCAAGGGAGAAGAAGTCATGTAACATGCGAGCATTGTAATCCGCAATTTGGTACATATCTTGACTTCTGACACGAGTTGCAAGGAGTGATTGGTGCGCATCTCTGAATGTCGTATCCGTCAGAAGAACATCTTTTTGTTCCTTCAACCAACGTACAACGCCTTCAGCACCTTGTTCATCTAAAATTTGTTTTGTACCAGTTGGAATAGGTGTATGTTTAATATCCAACTTCGGTTTTTGCGGTGTTGTAAATACCGGTTTTTTCTTTTTCTCAATTCCTGGGAAGCCATTTAATGTAACATCACCGATATATCTTAACAGCTTCGTTCCTCGGTCTTTTCTTACTGCGAAATTAAATAGCTCCGGTGTTGTATCAATAAAGCTTGTATCGAACTCTCCAGATAAAAATTTCTCATGTAAAACAACATTCATTAAAAACGGTATATTTGTTTTCACACCGCGAATACGGAACTCTCGTAAGTTTCGATCCATTTTCGCTGCTGCTTCTTCAAAAGTTCTACCCCAAGTAGAAATTTTCACAAGAAGGGAATCGTAATACGGTGTAACAACCGCTCCTTGGAAACCATTACCAGCATCAAGGCGCACTCCAAAACCACCACTTGAACGATACACCATAATTTTCCCTGTATCTGGCATAAAATTGTTTGCTGGATCTTCCGTTGTCACCCGAGATTGAATCGCATAACCAAACAAAGGAATTTCATTTTGACTAGGAATACCAATCTCTTTTGAATGCAATTCATATCCTTCTGCAATTTTAATTTGAGCATGAACGATATCAATACCTGTAATCATTTCTGTAATCGTATGCTCTACTTGAATACGCGGATTCACTTCGATGAAATAAAATTCTTCTCCTGAAACTAAAAATTCCACTGTTCCAGCGTTTACGTATCCAACATTTTGCATTAACTTTACAGCCGCAGCACAAATGGAATTTCTTAAATATTCAGAAATAGAGTTGGAAGGCGCAATTTCAACTACCTTTTGGTGACGACGTTGAATCGAGCAGTCACGTTCATACAAATGTACAATGTTGCCAGCATTATCCCCTAAAATTTGCACTTCAATATGCTTCGGTTTGATAATAGCTTTTTCAACATATACTTCATCTGAACCAAAAGCAGCTTTTGCTTCAGATTTTGCTCTTTCATAAGCACTTTCCAATTCTTCTTTAGAATGAACGAGACGCATTCCGCGGCCACCGCCACCAAGGGCAGCTTTAATCATCACTGGGTAACCTACATTATCAGCAAATTGTGACAATTCTTCGAAGGAAGAAACTGGTCCATCGCTTCCTGGAATTACAGGAATACCTGCTTTAATGGCTTGCTCTCTCGCCTTTACTTTATCTCCAAACATATCTAAATGGTTGGACGTCGGGCCGACAAAAATAATGCCCACTTCTTCACAACGTTTTGCAAACTCAACATTATCAGCTAAAAAGCCATATCCAGGGTGTATCGCAACCGCTCCGGAATCTTTAGCAATTTCAATAATCCCTTCAATATCTAAATAAGCATCGATAGGGCTTTTTCCTACACCAACAAGATATGCTTCATCCGCTTTATAACGATGATGGGAAGCACTATCTTCTTCAGAATAAATCGCCACCGTTTTGATGTTTAATTCGTTGCAAGCTCGTAATATACGAATGGCGATTTCCCCTCTGTTTGCAACTAATAATTTTTGTATTTTTTTCATAATGTCCCCCTAAAGTTTCTTTTTTTCAAGTTTTACATACATTGAAACATTAATTAATATACCCATTGCGAAAGATAATACTAATATAGATGATCCACCATAACTAACAAATGGTAACGTTACCCCAGTCAATGGGATAAGACCTGATAAACCACCTAAATTGATAAAGGATTGAATAGCAATCCAACTAGCAATACCAGCTGCTATCATTCTCGCTAGGGAATCTTTCGTTTGCAAAGATATGATAATTCCTCTACAAACAATAAACCCTAAAGCACCAAGAACGATAATGACTCCTAACAGCCCTAACTCTTCCGCAATTATAGCCATTATAAAGTCCGTTTGGGGCTCAGGTAAATACCCAAGTTTCTGAATGGATTGTCCTAATCCTACCCCTTCTAAACCACCGGAGCCAATGGCAATATATCCTTGTATAATTTGATGCCCAGATCCTTGCTCATATTCAAAAGGATTTAAAAAGGCTTTAATACGCCCCATCCTGTTAGGTGTTAAAATATCATCTCCTTTAAGAAGTAACAAAAATCCGACAACAACACCACCGAAAACGGCAAGAACAGTGAAAAATTTCAAAAAGGTTCGGATACGTATG
Source organism: Lysinibacillus sp. (assembly GCA_012735355.1). Lineage (GTDB taxonomy): Bacteria > Bacillota > Bacilli > Bacillales_A > Planococcaceae > Ureibacillus. Next base: position 4,176 of record JAAYHP010000388.1, read on the forward strand.
CCGCTAGCTGCAACGACAGCTACAGCAATTCCAGAAATGATAAGCACTGCTCCAATATCCGTTTCACTTCCGACAAAAAATATGATGAGAATCCATACTATAATAGGATAAATAATATGATTTGGTTGCAAGTCAACCATCGGGGTTTTTAAACTTTTTCGGTAAAAAGCGCCAGCAAAATATAATATAATCGTCAATTTTGCCAGCTCTGAAGGTTGGAAGCTCATACCCGCTATATTAATCCAACTTTGTGAACCGGTTTCTACTTGCCCCGTTCCAAAGAAAAATATCCAAAACATTAAAATAATAGTTACAGTAACCATCAATATCATAATCTTTTTATTACTATAATGTTTATATGGGAAAAAAGCACCTATAATAAAGGCAAAAAAAGCAATTATTAAATTTGTTAATTGTTTTTGATAATAATAATCCGGTGGTCGCCCTTCTCTAATGGCGACCATTATGCTAGAACTATAAATCATAACTAGTCCAAATAAACATAAAAAAACAAAAACAAAAAATAATGGATAATCAAAATTTCTAATATAGTAAGAAATATATTTTCGCATAAAAAAAACCTCTTTTTTAGAAAAAAAACTCAAATCGCTTAGATTTGAGTTCTTCTGTTACTTGTTTGTGTTTGTGTATGCTTCATGGAGCAAAGATAATTCCCTTTCTAACGTATCTAGAATTTCTTTGCCTTGTTCCCGTTCAATCAAACCAAGCTTTACAGCAAAGTCAATTTCACGAGATAAGCCAAACATTTGTGTATCTAATACTTCTTCGTATAAAGGACATTGTGGCATTGTTAAATAGTCCATTTGTACTTTTATTAAACGAGCTATTTTATCTGCATCTTGTAGCAGTAATTCTAACGCTTTTTCCTGAAAGGAAGCATGACTTTTTGTTTCCATGAGGACGCCCCCATCATATGATATTTCTTCTATTCAATCTTTATAAAGTTTATCTTTTAGAACATAAAAATGCAAGTAGCAAGACAAGGTAACATACTTTTAAATCATTATTTCTTTATAAAGATAAAATCTAGCTGTATACTGTAATATGTAAAATATTTAAGGGGGATAAAAGAAATGGAAAGCATCATTCCTATTAAAGGCAAAGTAAAATATAAAATTACATTAGACCCATCCGTATGGATTTTTGATGATCGCCGACTCGATTTAAAAACTTATTTTACACAACAACAAGAAAAAGAAGATGAAGATTTAAAATATTTATTCAATATGGGAAAACATTGGTCCCGGGAAATTATGGAAGGTGCAACATTCCCTCCTACACTAAAAACAGAGAGAAAACTTGACAGACAAGGAATGAAAACTGGAACTTTCGGTATGGAAATAAAATATTTTTTAGATCATGCTGAAATTGAGGAAGACGCAACGAAAGTAGTTTTTGAATGCAAAGATGGAGAGAAACATGTATTTTCCATCGAAGAAGCTTACACTTTGATTTTCAAATTTAGCCAAGACGGTAAGCCATTAACGGAGGATGGCCCTGTTCATATTATTTTTGCCGATGGTTCCAATGTGGACAATCCAATAAAAAATATTTCTACAATCCGAGTTGAATAGAGTTGATTATATGCGTGTCCAATGCGTAATTTGCGATACCATCCACGAACTAGAAGATGACTCACCATTGGCTAAAAAGTTAAGAAACCGTCCTATGCATACGTACATGTGTGAAACATGTCACGATCGCATTACAACGAAAACCCTTGAGCGATTAGCAACTGGAAAATTTCGATTTTTCCGCAGCTCATCTAGCATTGATGAAGAATTATAAAAAATATCCAATTAAAAAAACATATGAGGTTGGGACATAAGTAAAAACTCATCATTTTCTCTTAAAAGAAAATGATGAGTTTTTGATATTAAACTGAAAATTGATTTCCGTTCCGGGGACGCTTTCCACGGGCCCGACTCGAGCCTCCTCGGAGCTCGTTCCTC
>JAAYHP010000389.1 GCA_012735355.1 Lysinibacillus sp.
GAGAAACATTATGCATCTCCTCAAGATATTGAGTGGGCAATTTATAAAGGGGAAGTGTATTTACTTCAATCGCGACCACAAACGACGATACCACCTTATTTTACTAGGGATGAATCGGCAGAACGATTCCCTGATGCTATAACGCCACTTACTTGGGATTTTGTTGAAGATGCCTTTAATCGCTCCCTTGATTACTCATTAAAACTCATGAACATTGATCTTCCGACAAGACCGTGGTTTGCAAGAAAAGATGGTTATATTTATGGGAATCAAACTGCGGTAGAAATCTTAGCGATGAAAAGACCATTGAAAATTGCTAGATTAGAAGATGTGACGAAGATTGATGAAATGTATTTTTGGGCAGCACCACTAGCTCAACAATGGAAAGATGATTTGTCCCTTTATTTAACTCGAATGGGGGAGCTTAAACACCAGCCAGCTCCATCGGATTCGCTAGAAAGTTTCAAAAAATACATTAAGCGGCTATTTGAAGTGGCCAATGAATATTTCCAGCCGAATATTGCAATATCCATGACTCAAAGCTTTTTAGTGGGAACATTGCTTGAAGCACTGTTCCATGTGTATGGGGACGGACAAACTGCAAAAGCGAAATTAGATACGTTGTTGTCTATGGCGAATATTCGTACAGCCAATATTAATGCGGAACTAGCTCAGCTGAAAGAACGCTCTTTAGAAAACCCAGAATTTCAATTGTTCCTTGAAAAGTATGGCCATCGGGAATTGACTTTTGATTATTATTATCCAACGTGGGCGGAAAAGCCGGAAGTGTTAATGGAGTTAGTTATTCCTGAGCAAACGAAAGTTGAAAGCCAAAATGAAGGAATCCGAACGTTAAAAGAGTTAATGTTAAAAACTTCAGATGATGTTGCCACAGCTTTATATAAATTAGTGAAACTAGCAATTTTATATACAGAATTAGATGATGAAGAGCATTTCCAAACGACACGGGTGAATTTACTTGCGAGAAAGGCTGTTGGTCGACTAGGCGAAAAGATGGGATTACAAGACCCTTACGATTTATTCTTCTTAACAAAAGACGAATTGTTTGAAGTGTTGGAGAGCGGTGAAGTGAACGAACAAGATTTAATCGAAAAAAGGGAGGCTTTCCAAGAGCTCATGAATACGTCACCTGTTTGGAATTATTCCGAACAGGAAGAAGAAATTGAAATTACTGATGGAGTATTGCAAGGAATTCCGGGAAGTGCCGGCGTTGTTGAAGGAGAAGTTTGCATCGTTCGAAGCGTAGAAGAGTTTAAAGATGTGAAAGAAGGAAGCATTTTAGTCACACGAACAACGAATCCGGCGTGGACGACGTTGTTTTATTCTGCAAAAGGGTTAATTACGGAATCTGGTGGGCCTTTATCTCACGGTGCAGTGACAGCGCGGGAAGTAGGAATTCCTGCAGTGATGAGTGTGCGCAATTGCTTAACGACGCTGAAAAATGGCGATATCGTTATTGTGGACGGATCGAAAGGAATCGTTACGATAAAAGAAAATTAATGATTTAAAAGGCAGAGTGGAATTCCTCTGCTTTTTTTCTTGAAATACGCCATCGATTCTTTTTTGCATAACTGGTTTAAACTATAATAAAGAAAATCAAAAGGGAGAATGAATGATGACGAAACATCGAATTTATACAATGAGCTTCGCAAGTGTGTATCCCCATTATGTTACGAAAGCAGAAAAAAAAGGTCGGACGAAAGAAGAAGTTGATGAAATCATCCGCTGGTTGACAGGTTATAGCCAAGAAGAGCTTGAAGCACATATCGAAAATAAAACGAATTTTGAGACTTTCTTTGCAGAAGCTCCTCAATTAAATCCTTCACGCGATTTAATTAAAGGTGTCATTTGTGGTGTACGAGTGGAAGAAATTGAAGACCCATTGATGCGAGAAGTTCGCTATATGGACAAGCTTATTGATGAGTTAGCAAAAGGAAAAGCGATGGAAAAGATTTTGCGCGCATAATTAAAGTGGTTGAACTCAATCCACAATTCTCTGATGAGTCCAGTTGAAACACGGGCTTGTCCAGAAAGTAAAAAATGATCACCCAACAGTGAATTGGGTGATTATTTTTTGCCTTGTTGATTTTTCGTTTCGGGCGGACGCGCATCCAGGGCTGGCCCCGCCTCCTCGTCGCATTCGCTCCTGTGGGGTATTGAAACTCGGGCTGGTCCGGCTGGAAAGCTCTGCTTTGTGACTACCACTTCGTTTTCGTCACAGATAAATTGCGACTAAGCGTGTGCGACAGCGACTCGCCGCCCTTCACTCAAATCAACATATCAAATATTCTACTGAAATATTTTTTCTTTAGCTAAATATTCTTTTCTGCCAAGCTCGTGCTTTTTAATTTTTCTTTAGTTTTTTATCACTACTACTTATCGTGAAGGTGTTCGTATGGGATATTTAGAAGTGGTGGATTAAATCTTAGTAGTAGTAGTGATCTCTCTTAAACGCTGTTCCAACAATAATTAATAGAACAAATAGGACAACTAATAATGCAAAGTCATCCTTTTTATCTTTGCGACCGTAATCGTAACTTCCTCCATAGCTTGACATATGAATTCACCCCCTTCATTAATGATTTATGTAATTTTTCTCTACGCATAAGGTACAAAAGCGGAATCTATTTTTATAAATAGAGACAGTAGAAGAAAATGAACAAAGTTATTGAAGAATACAGAGGATATGGAAGATTTGACGATGACTTCGATTATGATAGTTATGGAAGATATCGAAGAAGACGTCCCCGTTGACAATATCCGTTTTTCCCGTTCTATCCTTTCTTCCCGATTTATCCACCATTTTATCGTTACCCATACTACCAACAACCTTACTACCGTCGTCCTTTCTGATTTTATTAAAAGAAACAGAACTTACGTAAATTAGTGGAAATATTATCAAGAGGATATAAATCAATGGATTTGAACCGTCAAAATAAAGAAGTGAATAATAGGTGTCTGTTCTGGGATTAGAACAGGCGTCTTTTTTATTTCCTAATATACAAAGTTAGGTTATCACCTAAGGTTATAGCACTGAATACTCTATGGAAGTAACACATAAATTAGGGGGAAATACATGGGATATTATGTTGCTGTTGAATCGGGTGTGAAATTATATGTAGAAGATTTAAACCCTTCTGCAGAGAAAACAATAGTGTTTTTACATGGTTGGCCCTTGAATTATAAGCAGTTTGAGTATCAGTTTAATGTGCTACCTGCATTAGGCTATCGTTCTATTGGAATTGATTGGCGAGGGTTTGGGAAGTCGGATAAACCCTACGATGGTTATTCATTTAATAGGTTAGCAGATGATATACGGCAAGTGGTTAGTGCCTTACAGTTAAAAGATTTTGCTTTAGTGGGTCATTCTACCGGTGGAGCTATTGCAATTCGATATGTGTCTCGTTACAACGGTTTTGGCGTATCGAAACTCGTACTTGTGGATGCAGCAGCACCTATTGGATTTACCGATGAAACAGCAAGCAAGTTTCTTTCTGAAGTGTTAAATGACCGCCCGAAAATGATGCAAAATGTAATTGATGATTTCCTTTTCCAATATATTACGAAGGAATTTTCCGATTGGTTTATGGATTTAGGATTGGAAGCTGCCAGTTGGTCTACAGCAGCCATTATAAACACGTTAAGAGATGAAAATTTATACGGAGATTTAAATAAGATTCAAGTTCCTACGTTAATCATTCATGGTATTCACGATAAAGTCATCCCCTTCGCTCAAGCGCAAGAACTAAATCAATTAATACGTAATTCACAACTTGTACCATTTCAATATAGTGGGCACGGTGCTTTTTGGGAAGAGAAAGACAAATTTAACGAAGTATTGGCACGGTTTATATGAAGTAGGGAATTTTATTTCTATTCTTTATAAAAATAAAAAGCCTAACTCTACTTATTTTTTTTTCATAACATAAATC
>JAAYHP010000390.1 GCA_012735355.1 Lysinibacillus sp.
CGAAGTTGGGACGATAGAAAACGTCGTAAAGGATGAACAGATGGAAGTAAGAACCTTTAGCGAATAAGGAAAAAGAGTGTAGACAAAGTTCAAATACCTTGTCTACACTCTTTTTACAGTATTAGGCAACTACGTCAACGATGATTGCAATGATGAACATAAGGGTAAAAAATACAAATGAAACCACGAAACCTACACCAGCATCAATTGCATCATTGCGTTTGCAACTAGCGTTTTCACCCTCAAATGGGTTATGCGTAACAAAGTTTTCTGTATTGTTTGACATATTATAACCTCCTACTCAAAACAATTATAAGTCAATAAATAGTAAAAAGCTATACGAGTTAAAGGAAAATCTATTAAATTTGTTCTTAAAATTGACACAATTTATACAAAAAATACAGCTTATGAAAAAATCGTGTATACTATTGAGTACGAACTGTTTGGGGGTATACTAAAATGTTTACAAAAGTTTGGAAAGATATTGCACAAGGAAATATTGCACCTGTGTATTGTATTTTTGGAGAAGAAACATATTTCATTGATGAAACGATTCAAAGAATGAAAGATGCATTAAATGCTTCGGAAGAAGTGGAAATAACGACTTTTGATTTGGAAGAATCACCGGTTGATTTAGTAATAGATGAAGCGGATACTTTTCCTTTTTTATCAGAACGAAAATTAATTATTGCAAAAAATACTACCTTTTTAAAAGCAGCTGAAAAAGGCGCGGAAAAAATCGATCACGATTTAAAACGATTAGAAAATTGGTTGAAACATCCATCGGATTTTGCCATCACGATTTTTACTGCACCTTATGAAAAATTGGATGAACGAAAAAAAATTACAAAATTAATGAAGGAAACAAGCGTCTTGCTTCATGCAGTGGCTTTAAGTGAAAAGGATTTAGCCACTTGGATTCGTAGCGAAGGAAAAAGTTACGGGAAAACCATTGAAGATGATGCGATTGATAAACTAGTGGAAATGGTTGGAGAAAACATGAATCAACTTCAAATGGAGATTGAAAAATTAAGCCTTTATTTAGGAGAAGAAAGTACAATTACTCTTACTTTAGTGGAAGATCTCGTTGCAAAAACACTCGAACATGATGCTTTTAAAATGTTAGATGCATATTTATCGCATAATGTTACGGAAGCTCTGCAAATTTATCATGATTTGTTAATGCAAAAAGAGGAACCAATCAAACTTGTAGGGTTATTAGCTAACAATATTCGTACAATGAATAGCGTGTATTATTTACATAAAAAAGGTTACCCACCTGCCCATATTTCAAAGCAATTAAAAATTCATCCATACCGAGTGAAGTTGATGTTGGATAAACGAAATCGGCCGAGTGAAGAGCGATTATTCAAAGCATTGAATGAACTGGCGGAAATCGATTTAAAACTAAAAACAACCGGCGGTAATCGAGAAAGATACCTGGAAATGTTCTTGCTGAAAAGTTTATAGAAAATTAAAAAGAGGTTGGGACATATAGCTAATTTAATTAAGAATCAGTGAAGAAGCATAGTAAAAAAATGATATGCAACGAAAATTGATTGGAGTGACGGGGCGACTCCAACGGGAACAGCCCGAAACTCG
>JAAYHP010000391.1 GCA_012735355.1 Lysinibacillus sp.
CATTATTACTAAGCGGTTGTAGTTTCTTTGGATTTACAAAAAATGAAGAAGAACAAATTCCGACCCATGCGGAAGAAGCTTTGTCTGCAAAAGCAACAATGATTGATACCGAAGGAAATGAAATGGGAATAGTGCAATTTATGGAAACTTCAGAAGGTGTGAAGGTGCAAGTTCAATTAAAAAATGTTCCGGATGGGGAACATGGATTTCATATTCATGAAGTCGGGAAGTGTGAAAAGCCATCCTTTGAATCGGCAGGTGCCCATTTTAACCCTGATGGAAGAAAACATGGCTTTGAAAATCCACAAGGCCCTCACGCAGGAGATTTACCGAATGTTGTTGCTAAAGAAGGCATTGTAAATGTGGAATTTGTTGCTGAAGGTTTTACTTTAAAGAAAGGACAAAAACATTCGTTATTTGATGAAGATGGAAGTTCCATCGTATTGCATGAAGCTCCAGATGATTATAAAACGGATCCAGCAGGGGATTCTGGTGCTCGAATTGCCTGTGGAGTTATAGAGTCGAAATAATAAATAGTGTTGCATAAAAGGCAACACTTTTTTAAAATTGCAAAATAAAAATTATTTTCGTGAAATAATAAATGCTTTTCTAATATAGCAGTTATAACTTGAATTTTTATAGTAAATTACTACAATTTATACTTTTCAGAAATTGTAATAAAATCTATCCTAGTAAAATAAAATCTGCTTCGGAGCACTTTGTTGTATAAAATAGGTTTGACATGAGCAAAAATTAATAGTTACAATTAAGCTGTATTAGTATACGCAATTGCAAAGAGGAGGGATTTCAATTGAGAACAAAAAAGTATTTGTTCCTAGCAGTATTTAGCATTATGCTACTTATGTTGCTTGCAGCATGTGGTGGCGGAGAATCTTCAACTTCACAGGGGCAATCTTCAACTGACAATGGGGATTCAAATGAAGGTAGCACTCAAACTTCATCTGATATTAAATTCTTAAGTATGGTAACTGGCGGTACACAAGGTACGTATTATGCTTTAGGAGGTACATTCGCTGATTTAATCTCAGATGAAACTGGTATTAAAACAACTGCTGAAGTTTCTCAAGCTTCAACAGCAAACGTAAATGCATTAAAAGCTGGAGATGCAGAAATTGCATTCATCCAAACTGACATAGCTTACTATGCAAAAAATGGAGAATTAATGTTTGAAGGCGAACCAATGGAAGACTTAGTTGCTATTGGTGCGTTATATCCAGAAACAGTTCATTTAGTAACAACTTCAAAATCTGGAATTAAATATTTTGATGATTTAAAAGGTAAAAAAGTTTCTGTAGGTGCTCCTGGTTCGGGTACTTACGCAAACGCTGAACAATTATTAGGAGTTCACGGTTTAACAATGGATGATATTCAAGCACAAAACTTAGACTTCGGTGAATCTGTAGATGGATTGCAATCAGGTCAAATTGATGCTGCGTTCATTACTGCTGGTTATCCAACAGCTGCAGTGGAAGCATTAAGTGCACAAGCTGACGTTGTTGTTGTTCCAGTAGCAGAAGATAAAGCTGCGGCTTTAATTGAAAAATATCCTTACTACACAAACGATACAATTCCAGCAGGCACATATGGTTTAGCTGATGATGTTCCTACTGTATCTGTTCTTGCAATGATCGTTGTGAAGAAAGATTTACCAGATGATGTAGCGTACGGAATTGCTAAAGCAATCTATGACAATACTGATAAAATCGGCCATGCTAAAGGTGCATTCATTAAGAAAGAAACAGCTTTAGAAGGCGTTGGTATTGATGTTCATCCTGGTGCACAAAAGTTCTTTGATGGCCAATAATTCATCAAATTGAAACGGAGGGCTTGAAGACTTGTGCTTCTTCAGGCCCTTTGTATTTGAGGCGATAACATGAAAAAAATGTCAATAGGTATAGCTTTAACCTTCGCCATTGTTTGTATTACTATTTTCCTCCCTCTTTTTCAAGTGATTTCATTTACAGAGACGAAAACGAATAATCCGCAAATTTACTACATAGATGTTGGTAAAGACAAAAGATTTCAAATCCGTTTTACCCACTCCATCCATCTTACGGATGTGCTAGAAACATATGAAGTGTTGGACAATAAATTCAAAATAATCTCCATGGAGTATGAAGAGGTGGCAGTAGGCATGCCGGCTTATGCAGAAGAAGGACAAAGGTTAACATATAATGATGGTAAATATATCCTTTACTATGAGGATTCTTATCTAGAAAACTTTATCCTTTATGTTGGAGATATCAACATGGATTTATTTTTTTATTACAGTGAAAAACAATATGATTTGAAAAAATCACTTCAAAGGGGAAGTTCTTATAAAATTGAAGTACAAAACTTCTCTCTCTATGACAAGATGAAAGGAGTGCGAATAGCGCATGAAGAGTGATGAAAAACAACATGATGTTCTAACTGAAGAACAGCAGCAGGAGTTACTGGAGAAATATGATACTGAATCGAATGTTCGGCGATTAGGCGGAATTATGAAGTGGGTTATATTCGGTCTTCTTCTAGCCTTTTCGTTATTCCAATTATATACAGCTATTTTTGGGCAATTTACTGCATATATTCAGCGAAGTATTCATTTAGGATTCGGTTTAACGATTATTTTTCTTTTATTCCCTGCACGTAAAAGAAAAGGCACTAAAACAAAAGTTCCCTTTTACGATTATATATTATCAATAATTGCAGCATTTACAGGTATTTATTGGGTAATAAATTATGAAAGACTTGTTAAAAGTTTAGGTAAGATTAATGAAACTGACTTTATCGTTGGTGCGATTGTAATTCTATTAGTATTAGAGGCAGCTAGAAGGGCAGTTGGCTTGCCAATTACAATCATAGCAGGATTGTTTTTGATATATGCATTTTTCGGTCCATACATGCCAGACTTTTTAGCGCATCGAGGACAATCATTAGAGCAAATTGTAAACTTAATGTATTTCTCAACGGATGGTATTTTGGGTACTCCGATTAGCGTATCAGCTACGTATATTTTTGCATTCTTATTATTTGGTGCATTTTTAGTGAAAACAGGTGTAGGATCATACTTTAATGATCTTGCCATCACTGTAGCAGGAAAGTTAACTGGGGGACCTGCGAAAGTTGCAATTTTCTCTTCTGCACTGCAAGGAACAATTTCAGGAAGTTCTGTTGCGAACGTTGTAACATCCGGTTCTTATACAATACCGATGATGAAAAAGTTAGGGTATAAGAAAGAATTTGCTGGAGCGGTAGAAGCTTCTGCCTCAACAGGTGGTCAATTAATGCCACCAATTATGGGGGCTGCGGCATTCTTGATGGTGGAATTTATCGGACGCGGTGTGACGTATTGGGATATTGCAAAAGCGGCTATTATCCCAGCTATTTTGTATTTTGCAGGTATTTGGATTATGACTCACTTTGAAGCGAAAAAGTTAGGGCTTCGTGGTTTATCCGAAGAAGAGATGCCAAATCGTAAAGAAGTTTTCAAGAAAATTTATTTACTAATCCCAATTTTATTAATTATCGTACTTATGATGTCAGGAGTTCCTGTCATTCATGCAGCACTATACGGTATATTATCGTGTATGATTGTTGGTTTTATTAATAGAGATGTAAAGTTTGGTATTAAAGAAATTATTGAAGCCCTTGTAGATGGTGCGAGAACGGCATTAGCGGTAGTAGCAGCAACGGCTTGTGCTGGTATTATTGTAGGGGTTGTTGTAAAAACAGGTCTTGGTTTAAGTTTAGCTAATAGCTTAGTTGAACTTGCTGGTGGAAATATTTTACTTACATTATTCTTCGTTATGATTGCTTCTTTAATTTTAGGAATGGGTGCACCGACAACTGCGAACTATGTTATTACTTCCACAATTGCAGCACCAGCAATCATTACATTACTTGCACCAGATGTTCCTCAAGCTGCAATACCAGTAATTGTTTTACTTTCTGCTCACTTCTTTGTATTCTACTTTGGAATTATCGCAGATATCACACCTCCTGTAGCGCTGGCAGCCTTTGCAGCATCAGGTATTTCTGGGGGAGATCCAATTAAAACGGGGGTAAACTCTGCGAAGCTAGCCATTGCGGCCTTTATTATCCCTTATATGATTGTTTTCTCACCAGAGTTGTTAATGATTGATGTAACATTATTACAAGTCCTTTGGGTTGTATTTACAGCATTGATGGGAATGATTGCAATTGGAGCCGGAATCATTGGTTACTGGTATCGTAAAATTATCTGGCTTGAAAGACTTATCGTTATAGCAGCGGGGCTATTAATGATTTATCCAGAATCCTTTACTGATATTGCCGGTTTAATCGTATTCGGTATTATGTTTGTAATTCAACTGTTCACAAAAAATAAAGGGAATACACCAAAACTTGATGCATCGACAAATTAATGTATTAAATCCGTCTCAATTTTGAGGCGGATTTTATTTTCAAATCGACAAGCACCTTCGACGTTTGTAGTAATTTCCATCGTCTAGGCATAAGGAATTAATATATAATTTTACATTATGTATAATAGTATAAGCATAAAAATATTAGGGGTGCGAAAAATGGGGCAAGTAAAAACATTCGAGGAAGTCATCTTAAGCTGGTACGATCTTTTTCACAAAATTCCAGAGGTGAGTTGGAAAGAATATGAGACAACTAACGCTATTGCAGCTATACTAGATGAATTAAAGGTTTCATACCGGCGTTTTGACGATATGACAGGACTTGTAGCAGAAATCGGTCAAGGAAAAGAAGTGATAGCGGTGAGAGCAGATATTGATGCCCTATGGCAGGAAGTGGATGGAGTTATGCAAGCAAACCACTCTTGCGGTCACGATGCGAATATTTCCATGGTTTTAGGGGCATTGTTACGATTAAAGGATATTCCGTTAAAGAAACGCATTCGATTTATCTTCCAACCGGCGGAAGAGGTTGGGGGAGGAGCCCTTGAAATGGTGAAACGAGGAATTGTAGATGACGTATCCTATCTCTTCGGAATTCACTTAAGACCCGAGGAGGAACTGCCCTTTGGTAAGATCGCTCCTGCTATCCATCACGGTGCAGCGCTCTTCTTGCAAGGAGGAATTCGCGGTGTTGATGCACACGGAGCAAGACCTCATCAAGGGAAAAATGCCATCGATATTATCGTAGCAATTCAACAAATGTTAAAAAATATTTACTTAAATCCTTTTGATGTATATAGTGTAAAATTAACGAAAGTCGTTGCTGATGGTGGAAGTGTCAATATTATTCCTGGAAACGCTACCTTTTCCATCGATATTCGGGCGCAAAAAAATCATGTGTTAAATTCGATTCAGTTTCTCGTAGAAGATGGGCTTCGCAGTATTAGCAACATGTTTGATACGGAAATTTACTGGGACTGGTACGATAAAACACCAGGAGCAGAAGTGTCAGAAGAGGCGATGAAAATTGTTGAAAAAGCTATATCGGATACAGTAGGCGAAGGATTTTTAGAAAAGCCTGTCCACACGCCAGGTAGTGATGATTTTCATTTTTATACTGTATCGAAACCGAATTTAAAAGCTACGATGATTGGCATTGGTGCAGACTTGAAACCGGGCTTACATCATCCCCATATGACTTTTAATAAAGATGCATTGGCAATTGGAGCGAAAGTTTTAGCAAAAACATTATTTAATGCGACAGAGTATAAATAATCAACGAAGGAAGTAAGAAAACATGCAAATAAAAAAAATAGATTTATTCGCAGTTCATTTTCCATTGGAAAAACCTTTTATTATTAGTTATGGCACGTATCCAACGATGCCATCTATTATTGTAAAAATAACGACAGATGAAGGGATCGTTGGTTGGGGAGAAAGTGTACCTGACGAACATGTGACGGGAGAAACCTTTGAATCCACTTATTATGCGTTAAAGCATGTGTTGGCTCCGGCGATGATTGGTGAAAACCCATTAAGCTTTGAAAAAATTCATGAAAAAATGGACCGGGTATTAAAAGGAGCTCCGGCAGCAAAAGCAGCGATTGATATTGCTTGTTTTGACATCGCAGGGAAGAAACTAGATGTTCCTGTTTACCAACTAATCGGTGGAAGATATCATGATAAGTTTCCAATTACCCACGTATTAAGCATCGATGAGCCGGAAAAAATGGCCGATGAAGCCGAAGATAAGGTGAAGGAAGGTTATCAGTCTTTTAAAATGAAAGTCGGTAGAGATGTCCAAAGTGATGTTGAACGAATTAAAGCGGTAAGACGTCGCGTTGGAGATCATATAGCTATTCGTGTTGATGTGAATCAAGGTTGGGAAAATAGCATATACACGTTAAAGGCTTTGCATCAATTAGAGTCGTTAGGATTGGACTGGCTTGAACAGCCGGTTGTTGCCGATGATATCGATGCAATGGTAGAAATAAAATCGAAAGCGCGAGTGCCTCTCATGATTGATGAAGGACTTTGCAACGTTCGGGATATGCGAGAAATTATTGCAAAAAGAGCTGCAGATAAGGTCAATATTAAATTAATGAAATGCGGCGGGATTTACCCTGCAGTGAAACTAGCAAATATGGCGGAAATGGCAGGGATTGAGTGTCAAATTGGTTCGATGGTGGAATCTTCCGTAGGATCAGCGGCAGGTTTCCATGTGGCTTTTTCGAAAAAAATTATAAAAAGTGTTGAATTGACAGGTCCTCTCAAATTTAAAACGGATATTGGCAACTTAAAGGAAAGTTATCGTATCCCATACATTGAACTAAATGAAAAGTCTGGATTAGGTGTATCGGTTGATGAGGGTGTGTTATCCACATTAACTACAAACTCCAATGTGATTGAATAAGTAGGTGGAAAATATTGAGTGAGGTTATTTATGAAGGTTGTTTAGGGGACACGCCCTTTATAGTGAAACAATTGACGGAGAATGATTTAAAGGACATACTCTCCCTTCAACAAGTAGTAGTTGATGCATTACCAAATAAAGAGACGTTAGAACCTCTTTCAGCAGAGGAATTTCTTTTTATTTTACATGGGAACGGAATCATGATTGGAGCATTTGTAGAAGACGAACTGATTGCTTTTCGGGCGCTATTAATTCCAGAGATGGACGATGAAGGTCTTGGGGCGGATATTGGTTTATCTGAAGAAGATCGTAAGCGAGTGTTATATCAAGAAATTACAAACGTACATCCAAATTTCCGCGGACATGGATTACAAAAGAAATTAGCCGATTGTATTATGAAGCAAATTGATACATCGGAATTCCATTATATTTTATCGACGGTGATGCCGTACAATATCCCTAGTTTAAAGGATAAATTTTATCAAGGAATGCGCATCGCGGCTCTGAAAGCAAAATATGGTGGAAAAATGCGATATATTTTTGTAAAAAGGCTGATTGCTGAACAATGTTTAGAGGAAAACTCAGTATTTTTATCAATGGGGGACATTGAAGGACAAAAAGAGTTGCTACATAAAGGTTACGTCGGCGTTTCACTAAAACAACAAGAAGATGATTGGCTCGTGGAATATCGAAAGGTATTGAATTAAGAGGTAGACATAAGCCAATTTAATTAAGATTTAATAAAAATTGATTGGAGTGACGGGGGCCGTGGATGGGCGTCCCCTGAACGAAAATCAATTTTTTATTTTTATCCTGACCTCTTTCTTTTTTCATGCATAAGGATTTTGTTTGTACTCAAACTAACTGAAAAAAGGAAGAGCGCTATGGAATTTCATGAATTTGGGAATATACAAAATCCGAAAGTTTTATTAATCCATGGTATGGCTGTTACTTGGGAATGCTTTGAACCATTAATCGACCAGTTAGCAAAGCAAAATTATTTAATCGTACCTGCATTAGATGGTCATAATCCTCTTAAACAAAAGGATTTTGAATGTTTAAATCACGAAGTAAAAAGAATAGAGGACTATATAATGAACACATATCTTCCTAAACTACATGGAGCATATGGCTTTTCTATGGGGGGAACGATTTTATTAAAATTATTAGCGAATGGAAAAATTCATTTTCCCAACGTCATATTAGATGCAGCCTATTATCTTCCTTTAGGAATTTACTCGAAGGCGACTTCTGCCTTAATAACAAATATTCTTACAGATATACGCGAAGAACGTAGCATTCACCCGTTTCTAAAACAATTATTATTGTATTCTAACATC
>JAAYHP010000392.1 GCA_012735355.1 Lysinibacillus sp.
CGAGTTTCGGGCTGTTCCCGTTGGAGTCGCCCCGTCACTCCAATCAATTTTCGTTGCATATCATTTTTTTACTATGCTTCTTCACTGATTCTTAATTAAATTAGCTATATGTCCCAACCTCTTTAATTTTGTAAGTGATTTATTGACGTTTTAAGCGATTTAATAGTAAGTTCATTGCTATATTTAGAGTGGGAATTAAAGTGTGCTACATTTGTCGCATGTGTTGCAGTAGCATTCGCTTTGTTCTTCGATTTTTTCACCGCATCGAACGCAAACTTTATCTGGTAAGTTTTTGAAAAACTCAACTACATTTTCTAACATAGGGTGGACCTCCTTTTCGGACTAACTGTTTTATAATAACTCGTTGTTATTTGTAATTGTATTATAACAGTTTTAGTTCGTCAATAAGAATTTTGCCTATTTCGAATAAGTTTTTTGACTATTTTGTGAATTTGAAGGCAGTATTGAACTAAAACTAGCTGAATAGGAGCCGTTTTATGCTCCTTTTATGATTTCTGTTAAAATATAAATAGACATTCCATAAGGGGGGAATGATAGTGGAAAATAATCGAATTTTTATTATTGAAGATGATATTAAAATTGCTTCATTACTTGCACAAAACTTAAAGAAATATCAATATGAAGTGGAAATCGTGAAAAATTTTGAGGAAATTGTAGAGGAATGTTTAGCCTTTGCACCTCATTTAATTTTGCTTGATATAAACTTGCCTTCTTACGATGGATATTATTGGTGTAGGGAACTAAGACAATATACGAAGTGTCCTATCATTTTCATTTCAGCCCGTTCTGGTGAAATGGATCTAGTGTTTGCGCTAGAGAATGGCGGCGATGATTTTATAACGAAGCCATTTAATTATGAAATTGTTTTAGCAAAAATTAGAAGTCATCTAAGAAGAAGTTATGGTGAATACTCAGCTAGACAAGAGGAAAGGACAGTTCAAGTAGGCCAATTAACTTTATATTTAGAACGAATGGAACTCCATGTTAAAAATAAGGAAATTCCATTACAAAAAAAGGAATGCGCAATATTAAATTTATTAATGAGCCAGTCACCAAAAGTGGTATCACGGGAAATGTTATTAGAAGAGCTTTGGGATGACCAATCGTTTGTCGATGAAAATACGTTGAATGTGAATATGACCCGCGTTCGTAAAAAGCTTGTGGAATACGGCGTCCAATCTGTTATAGAAACAGTTCGGGGTGCAGGTTATCGGTTCATTTTAAGTGCGGAGGAAATGTAGTATGGGTCTAAAGCTTTTTATAAAGGAGAATATTTCCTTTATTTTCTTTGAGCTTTTAGTTGTTGTGTTCATTTTATCCTTATTTTGGCTAGTTGGTTTTAGAAATATTAATACAGCCATCTATTCCATCGTGATTAGCCTTGTGTTAATCGTATCTTTTTTAATGTTACGATATTTATTTCGTCGAAATTATTTAAATAAAATTTCATCCTTACCGACAACGATGGATGACTGTTTGCAAAAAAACGCAAAAACTGCTGAGCATTTTCAAGTGGAATTGTATTTGCAAGAGCTTTACCGACTTTATCAACATGAAGTGCAAAATCTTTATGCAGCTCAAAATCGACAGGAAAAGTTTTTAAATCAGTGGATTCATCAAATGAAGACGCCAATTTCTGTTATAGAATTGCTGTTGCAAGAAGAGGAATTGTTAGATAAAAATAGCGTCCAAGAGGAAGTGGACCGACTGAAGCGCGGTATTGAGTTGGTATTGATGAATGCAAGACTTGAAAAATTTGAAGAAGATATGCAGATTGAGCAAGTGAATTTAAAAAATATTGTTACTGAAACTATAAATGATAATAAACGTTTATTTATTACAAATCATGTATTTCCGTTAATACAAATTGATGATGATGTGACTGTTACAACGGATTCAAAATGGATGAAATTTGTGCTTAGTCAGTTTGTGACAAATGCAGTGAAATATACTTTTGAACAAAATAAAAAGGTGAAAATTAGCGTTGTAAAAGAAGAATCGAAAGTGTTGTTAATGGTGGAAGATGAAGGAATCGGCATACCGAAATCGGATTTATCTCGAGTGACGAAACCTTTCTTTACAGGGGAAAATGGTCGGAAAACGGGAGAATCTACCGGCATGGGGCTTTATTTAGCGAAGGAAATATGCGGAAAGTTAGGCCATGAATTATCAATTGAATCGGAAGTTGGAAAAGGAACCCGAGTAATTGTTACTTTTTAAAAATTTAGCTTAAAGAGGGGATCATGGATGGCAATTTTACAAGTAAATGACGTAACGAAAGTATATGAAGGAAAAGTAACCCATCGAGCATTAAATCAATTGAGCTTTGAAGTGGAAAAGGGCGAATTTTTAGCCGTTATGGGTCCGAGTGGTAGCGGAAAAACAACCCTTTTAAACTTAATTTCAACGATCGATAAACCGACTTCAGGAGAAATTATTTTTAATGGGACAAAACCGCACCTTTTTAACAAAACGGAACTTGCCTATTTTAGAAGACGAGAACTAGGCTTTATATTCCAAGACTTTAACTTGCTTCCGATGTTAACGGTGGAAGAAAATATTGTACTTCCTCTTACGTTAGATAATCAGCCCGTTTCTTTAATGGAGGAACGATTAAAAGATTTGGCGGAAAAGTTAGGGTTATCGAGCGTATTAAATAAACGTCCCGATGAATTGTCCGGCGGTCAAGCACAACGGGTTGCTATCGCGAGAGCTCTTATTCACGAGCCAGCCATCATTTTAGCTGATGAGCCGACAGGAAATTTAGATTCCCATAACTCGCGTGAAGTGCTTGAACTCCTTAGTAAAATTAATATAGAACGACATGCGACAATCATTATGGTGACCCATGACCCAATAGCAGCTAGCTTCTGTGATCGGGTACTTTTTATAAAAGACGGGGAATATTTTAACGAAATTTATCGTGATGATCGGAGACAAACGTTTTTCCAACGCATATTAAATGTCTTGAGTTTGTTAGGGGGAAGAGTAGGTGACCTTTCAACAATTCGCTTACCGTAACGTCATTCGAAATTTCCGAATTTATGCCGCCTTCTTCATGGCAAGCTTTTTTTCGGTGTTTGTGTTTTTCATTTATTCAATGTTAATGTTTCATCCAGAAATTGATGACGGATTTTTAGGGAAAGTTCCTATTGGTGGGATGGTATTTGCAGAAATCACCCTAGTCGTCTTTTCTTGGTTTTTTATTTTTTATTCGATGAAAGCCTTTTTAGAGGCTAGGGCAAAAGAATTTGCCATATTGCTTCATCTAGGAATGGAAAAAAGGCAGCTTTCAAAACTTGTTTTTTTAGAAACGATGTTAATTGGATCATTATCGATTATTTGTGGTATCCTTTTCGGTTATGCCTTCACGAAATTTTTCTTTATGATCGTTCGGGAAATTTTAATGTTGGAATATTTGCCCCTCTATTTTTCGTGGGAACCATTTATTTTAACGATTGTTGTGTACTTTAGTGCTTTTGTGATTATTTCTCTCGTGAGTGTAAATTTTTCACCTGAGCGAAATATTATCGATTTATTAAAGCGCTATAATTTAATTAGTATTAACGATAAATATTCGAAGAAGAGAGCCATTTTAGCAATCTTATTGATGGTCATTAGTTATATATTAGCGTTAGTAACGAATCGGATGAACTTTTATCCCTTTGTTGTTTTATTGCCGCTACTAATTACGATTGGAACGTATTTGTTCTTTACGGATACGACCCAATTTTTAGTTCAAATCATGAAACAAAGAAAGAATTTTTTCTGGAAAAAATCTCGTATGCTGCCACTTGCAGAGCAAACCTTTATTATGAAAAACAATGGAAAAATGTTTTTCGTCGTAACGATGGTTTCTTCCGCCGCCTTTTTATGTGTTGGACTTCTTGCTGCTTTATCTTCGTATACGTCCCAATACGATAAATTAAATCCTTTAGGCTTAATTTATAAGGGACATATTGATAATCCATATGAAAATGCCCATATTTCTTCGATTTTAAAAGAGTTGGAGGATAAGGGGCTATCCTATCATTTAACGCGATTTGAAGTGAAAAAACAGACTTCTTCTTTTACAAATTATGAAGTGGAAGTATTCAGGGAGTCGGATATTAACAGTTTGCTCTTTTCATACGGTTATCCGATGGTGCATCTTGAATCTGGAAAAGGAATGTTTATTCCTTATTCGGAGGATTCGATTAAAAAATTATCGAAAAAAACAGTGCATACAGTGTTGAAAGAAAATAACGTACCGATTACCATTGATCAAGTATATCCAGAGTTGATATTTCCTAGCTCAATCGTGAGCATGAATGCGATTATTGTTAGCGATGAAGACTTTTTGCGAATAAAAAGGCCTTATCAATGGTATCCGCAAGTAGAACCAGGATATCACTTGTTCACCTTTGATATTCCTCAATGGTTGGAAGCGCAAGATGTTGGCTTACCGATTTATCAACAAGTTGCGAAGGAATACGGAAAAGAAAGATATGAATTACCATTTTATTTCGAAAATGCAGGATTAAATTATTCTTACGTTTTATCTACTTACTCGTTGTTTACGTTAGTCGGACTGCTTGTTGCCGCGGTGTTTTTACTGGCAGCTGGAAGCTTTATTTACTTTAAAATTCATACAAATTTAGATTCGGAAAAGAGAAAGTTTGACGTGTTAAAGCGAATGGGAATTTCCGACAGTGAAATTAAAAGGCTTGTGACAAGCCAATTGTTTCCTCAATTTTTCTTACCGTGGGGAGTGGCACTTCTTCACAGTTTCTTTGCCTTTTTCGCGCTGCAAAATTTATTAAAAGATACTGCAAATATTTCCATCGTTAAGGAAATTGTTTTTGCCTTTTTCTTTTTAATTTTGATTCAAGTAGTTTATTTTTACTTAATTCGTTGGAGATTTATTGCTCACGTGAAAAATTGATAAGGGGTAGTTATATGAATTTAGTAGAAGAAGTGAGAAAACAGTGTTTACAACATCCTGAAAAATACGCATTTATTTATGAAAATCAGCAGACTACTTATGGAGAATTTGAAAAGCACGTGAGCCGTTTCGCTTTTTCTTTAAAGGAAATAGGTGTTCAAAGGGGAGAGCATGTAGCCCTTATTTTAAATAACAGTCCCTATTTTTTAATCGCCTATTATGCATCGATGCGAATTGGAGCAACGTTGATTCCAATTAACCCAATTTATACGATGGAAGAAATGTCATATATTGTGGATCATGGAGATGTGACGTGGGTTATTGCCGGTGAGGAGTCTTTTGAAAGAGTTACACAATTAAGACAAGCCTTTAAACAAATAAAAGGAATTATTGTTTGCGATGAAAATGAAATTGAAGCAGACAATAGAGGCGGAAGTGGGGAAATGCTATATTTGTTTTCCGATTTGATGAAAGGGACAAGTGGCATGGATCCCGTTTCTTTAGAAGAAGATGACGTTGCGATGATTTTGTATACATCTGGGACGACAGGGTATCCAAAAGGGGCGATGTTAACCCATGGAAATTTATATGCCAACGCAAAAGATGTGGGAGAGTTCTTTTTGTTCACGAAAGAAGATCGGGTCATTGCAACCCTTCCCTTTTATCACGTATTCGGATTGACGGTGGTGCTCAATGTGCCATTAAGTAAAGGGGCATGTGTGTTAATTGCCCCTCGCTTTTCTCCGAAAGGGATTTTTGAATTGGCGCTGAATTACAATGCAACGGTTTTTGCAGGTGTACCGACAATGTATAGTTTTTTGTATCAGTATACAGAAGGTGATCCAAATAGCTTTTCCCATTTGCGCCTTGCCATTTCCGGTGGCGCAGCATTACCAATTAAAGTGTTGGAAAACTTTGAAGAGCGATTTAAAATCCCGATTTTTGAAGGGTACGGTTTATCGGAAGCTTCACCAGTAACATGTTTCAATCCACCGACCCGTGTTCGAAGGCCTGGTTCCATTGGCACATCCATTCCAAATGTGGAAAATAAAATAGTCGATGACGAGGGGAAGGAAGCGGAGATTGGTGAAGTAGGTGAACTTGTTTGCCGTGGACCGAATGTAATGAAAGGCTATTATAAATCTCCAGAAGCAACAAGAAACGCGATTCGTGATGGTTGGCTATATACTGGTGATTTAGCGAAACAAGATGAAGAAGGATATTTTTATATTGTAGATAGAAAGAAAGATTTAATTATCGTTGGTGGTTTAAATGTGTATCCCCGGGAAGTGGAAGAAGTGCTGTATAAACATTTGAAAGTGTTAGAGGCAGCAGTCATAGGCGTTCCAAACGATGATTACGGGGAAGAAGTACATGCTTTTATCTCCTTAAAAAGTAGCGACTGTTCAGTGGAGGAGCTGGAGGATTTTTGCGAAAAGTATTTAGCGAAATATAAAATTCCTAAGGTGTTTCATTTTATAGATGCTTTGCCGAAAAATTCAACGGGTAAAATTTTAAAACGGACGTTGAAGGTAAGTTTTAGCAATCAGTGACAGAACAGCGAGAAAGAAGTACAATTGTAACAGTGTTTTAAGGAAATTATTAATGAAAGAGGGAAGTACAAGTGACAAAAATGAATGTCGAAAGCTTTAATTTAGACCATACAAAAGTAGCTGCCCCATATGTTCGATTAGCGGGCATTAAAGAAGGAAAACACGGTGACGTTGTGCGAAAGTACGATATTCGCTTTAAGCAACCGAATAAAGAACATATGAAAATGGATGCTCTTCATTCCATTGAACATTTAATGGCAGAAAATATCCGTAACCATACAGATCAAGTAGTCGATTTAAGTCCAATGGGATGCCAAACAGGTTTTTACTTAACGATGATTAACCATGATGACTACGATGAAGTGCTCGACATTTTAGAAAAAACCCTTCGTGATGTGCTGAATGCAACAGAAGTACCAGCATGTAATGAAGTGCAATGCGGTTGGGCAGCAAATCATAGTTTAGAAGGTGCTCAGGCATTGGCAAAAGAAATGTTGGAAAAACGCGACGAATGGTCCATCGTATTTAAAGACGAATAAAAAATCTTAAATAAGATAAAGTACTATCCAGTATGGGTAGTGCTTTTTCTTTTTACTATAAATATCGTTATTTTGGTACGTTATTTACTTTTTTTAGATAAATTTCTCTACAAAAGTTTTAATAATTTCAAAACAATTAATATTCAGTTAAAATATTTAGTACAAAATAAATGGTTGTTAGCTTTGAAATAATACATTCATTTTATAAAGTGGTGAAATACGATGGAAATTTTCGTAGGGAGGCAACCGATATTTAATATTCAAGAAGAAGTGGTTGCTTATGAGCTGTTGTATCGAAGGAATACAGATAATGCTTTTTCAGAAGTGGATTCCGATAGCGCAACGATTCAAGTATTAAAAAACTCTTTTTTAACGATAGGTATGAAAGAATTAACAAATGGTCTCCCTGGGTTTGTTAATTTCACCGAAAACTTATTAATGAGCAACATTATGGACTTGATTGATCCGTCTACAATTGTTATTGAAATATTAGAAGATGTTCCGATTACTGAACAGCTAATATTACGGATTATTGAACTAAGGAATAAAGGATTTACTATTGCGTTAGATGATTTCGTATTAAGCCACAATATTGAATTTTATAATACCCTTTTTTCCCATACAGATATTATTAAAGTCGATTATTTA
>JAAYHP010000393.1 GCA_012735355.1 Lysinibacillus sp.
CGAGTTTCGGGCTGTTCCCGTTGGAGTCGCCCCGTCACTCCAATCAATTTTCGTTGCATATCATTTTTTTACTATGCTTCTTCACTGATTCTTAATTAAATTAGCTATATGTCCCAACCTCTTTAATATTGTGCTAACTTAACTTTTCATTTTTAAAGGATTTGATCGTTTCATAAATATTTGCCATTCGTTTTTCTTCCCCCGCAATAACCGGCTTATAAAATTCTACATCCTTTAAATTATCCGGCAAATATTGTTGGTTCACCCAACCGCCAAACGTACCGACAGGAAAATCATGTGGATAGTGATACCCTACAAGACCTAAAGCTTTTGCTCCAGCATAATGGGCGTCCCTTAAATGCATTGGGATTTCCCCCGTTTTACCTTCGTGAATCGCTTTTATGGCTGCATCTAAGGCGCTATAAGCAGAATTGGATTTTTCCGATAAACACATCTCAACGACCGCATTAGCAAGGGGAATCCGCGCTTCAGGCAATCCTAGCACTTTTGCCGCTTCCGTTGCCGCATAAACATGGGCACCGACATTTGGATTGGCAAGCCCAATATCTTCATAGGCGATGACGACAAGTCTACGACAAACGGCAATTAAATCTCCATTTTCAAGCAAATGGGCTAAATAATAGAGCGCTGCATTTACGTCGCTACCTCTAATGGATTTTTGCAATGCGGAAAGCAGATTATAAAAATGAGTGCCACCTTTATCTCCATAAACACCGATGCGCTTTGATAAGTGCTCAATGACATGGTCTTGTACAATCACTTTTTCATTTTTTTCTTCAGATGCATAAAAGACAGATTCAAGTAGTGATAGAGCTTTTCTTGAGTCTCCATTGGAAGCGATAGCGATTTTTTCAACTTGTTCATCCGTAATTTCTATTTCATGTTTTCCTAATCCCCGTTCTTCATCACAAAGGGCATTTTTCAACAGTTGGCATAAATCTTCCAATGAAAGCCGCTTCAATTGTAAGATTTCACCGCACCGGGAGCGAATGGCAGGGTTAACGTCGTGAAAAGGATTTTCTGTCGTAGCTCCAATTAAAACGATTGACCCTTTTTCCACATGGGGTAATAATGTATCTTGTTGAAGTTTATTAAAGCGATGAATTTCGTCTAAAAATAATAGGACCTTTCCAGTGATACGTGCTTCTGATACAATTTCCTCGACATCTTTTTTTCCAGCATGGGTTGCGTTCAATGAAAAGAAGGGTAATTTCGAACTACCAGCAATGGCATAAGCAATGGAAGTTTTACCAATTCCTGGTTCTCCGTATAGTAATATAGAAGGAACATGTCCATTTTGAATCATTTTATATAAAGGGGTATCTTTTCCGATTACATGTTGTTGACCGACAACTTCATCTAAATTTCTTGGGCGCATTCGAAATGCTAAAGGTTCATTTTGCATAATCTTCCTCCGATGAACTTTTGAAAACTTTTCATATATTTTATAATAGACCTTTTCCAAGTGGAATTAAAGGTGTTATGGTATACTTGACCAAGAAAAGGGAATAGAAAATTGAGGTGTAAAATATGATAATTTCAACAAAAGGTAGATATGGTTTAACAATTATGATTGAATTAGCCAAACTTTATGGTGATGGTCCACTTCCATTACGTAAAATTGCGGAAGAAAAAAATCTTTCTGAGGCATACTTAGAACAATTAGTTTCCCCTTTACGAATTGCCGGTTTAGTAAAAAGTGTGCGCGGTGCTTATGGAGGATATTTATTGGCTCTTCCACCAAGTAAAATTTCAGCGTCCGATGTAATTCGTGTATTAGAAGGTCCCATTCAACCGGTTGAAGGCATAGAAGACGAAGAACCACCTCAACAACAACTTTGGATGCGAATTCGTGATGCGGTAAAACAAGTACTAGATACGACGACGATTGAAGATTTAGCGAACTATAATGACGAAACGGAATATGACGGCTATATGTTCTATATTTAGCCGTTTAAAAGAAGGAGATTTTAAAAGAACTATGCAATCGATTTATTTAGATCATGCAGCAACTTCACCAGTTCATCCAGAAGTAATTGATATTATGACGAAAGCAATGGCTGAAGTATATGGCAATCCTTCCAGTATCCACGCAGCAGGACGACATGCTAGAAAGGCGTTAGATGAAGCGCGAACAACATTAGCTCGTGCAATCGGTGCGAAAGATACGGAAATCATTTTCACGAGCGGTGGAACGGAAGCGGACAATACGGCAATCTTTGGGTCGGTTTATGCTCTTAAGTCAAAGGGAAATCATATTATCACAACGCAAGTAGAGCACCATGCGGTATTACATGCATGTGAAAAGTTAGAAAAAGATGGTTTTGATGTTACATATTTGCCTGTCGATGAAACAGGTCGTATTTCTGTTGAGAAGTTTAAAAAAGCTTTACGGGATGATACAATTTTCGTAACAATAATGTATGGGAACAACGAGGTTGGTACGATTCAACCGATTAAAGAAATCGGGGAGTTGCTTTTGGA
>JAAYHP010000394.1 GCA_012735355.1 Lysinibacillus sp.
GCAAGAGTTCTATGTAAAAAAGGATCCTGTAGTTGTCCTAATATTTCACGAACCTGTTGTTCATTTAACACAAAAAACACTCCCCCGAATTTTATTTCTATAATAGTATAACACACTGATTGATTGTTAATATCAATATTGCTACTAATCAATTTCTAAGTTTACGTAATTATCGATGCCGTTCACAATCGCATCCGCCATTTTTTCTTGATACTTTTCATCTGCTAGTAAAGCCCTTTCTTCAGGATTGCTTAAAAAACCAGTTTCCACTAGCACTGCAGGGACTTCCGTTTTCTTTAATAAATAAATTTGTTTGATGGCTAAAGCTTCCCGATCTGTATTTTGCAACATCTCTCGAATAGAAGATTGAATGGATTTTGCTAAAAGTTCGCTATTCGGGTGACCTTCTTTATGGTAAAAGACTTGTGCTCCACGCCATTTCGATTCCGGAATTGCATTTGCATGAATCGTAATGAAAATATCTGGATTATTTTCCTTTACGATTGTCTCCCGCAAGAAAATATCTTGTTTTTTCCTTTCACGAAGTGTCGCGAATTCTTCACTTGGTGCATGTTCACTAAGAGCGTCACCATCCGTTGTTCTCGTCATCACCACTTCCGCACCCATACGTTTTAATTTTTGTTCCACTTTCTTAGCAATTGATAAAGTAATATCCTTTTCCACTACATCTTCCGCGGATGCTCCACCATCAATTCCCCCATGTCCTGCATCAACTACAATTTTTACTCCTCCTAACGGTTCTGGAAGGAAAAATCGCCGGTCTGATGCGCTTGTCTCATACATTACCACTAGAAAGCAACAAAGCAAAATTACAATTAGTGCAATCCATCGTTTCAAATCTACTACACCGCCTTTTGCAACCTTTTGGGACTACTATACGCTTCAAATTGGACATGTATGAATAAAAGTATGCTGTACTTACTATTAAAAAGTTGTCGAAAATTGTTTAATACTTTTATCATAAAAAAAGCTGTTCCCGATATGACATCAGGTGCAGCTTTCATTTTTCGGCGAAAAAATCACCACATATTCATCAATAATTTTCCACTTGAAGATATTGGTTTTGTAATTGGGTGTAAAACCCGTTTTGCATAAGGAGCGATTCATGATTTCCTTGCTCAATGATTTCCCCATCTTTAATAACTAAAATACAGTCTGCATTTTCAATTGTTTTTAATCGATGAGCAATAACAAAACTTGTTCGACCTTTCATTAAATTATTTAAACCTTTTTGAATATGCACTTCCGTCATCGTATCCACGCTGGAAGTTGCTTCATCTAAAATTAAAATGTCCGGATCTTTTAAAATGGCCCGAGCGATAGCAATAAGCTGTCTTTGCCCTTGACTTAAGTTTTTACCACCAGATTCAAGCATCGTTTCATATTGATTCGGCAAATATTTAATGAAGGAATGAGCGTAGGCAATTTTCGCCGCCTGTTCCACTTCTTCGTCGGTCGCATCCAGTTTTCCGTATCGAATATTTTCCCGGACCGTTCCCGAAAATAAATACGTATCTTGCAACACAACACCAATGGAGTCTCGTAAATGCTCCATTGAATACGAGCGAATTTCTTCGCCATCTATGAAAATTTCTCCTTTTGATACGTCATAAAACCTACTGAGTAACTGAACAATCGTCGTTTTCCCTGAACCGGTTGGGCCGACGAGGGCAACCATCTCACCAGGATTTGCAATAAAGGAAATGTTTTTTAATACGGGCTTATTCTCTTCATATTGGAAATACACATTGCGAAACTCAACTTTTCCTTCCAACGTTTTTCTCGAAACGTCAGGAGGTGAATCCATTTTTTCGATTCGTTCATCTAATATTTCAAAGACCCGCTCAGCACCAGCAATCGCTGCTTGAAAAGTATTTAACAGATTGGAAAGTTGGTTAATCGGTCTAAAAAACTGTCTTGCATAAGTGATAAAGGCAGTAATCACACCGATTGAAACAAGGGAATTTACGGCTAATACAGCGCCTACCCCAACAATTAAGCCTTGTCCAAGGTTATTGATAAAGTTATTTGTTGGCCCTAATAGGCCAGAAACAATTTCCGATTGCATTGCAGAATGACGCAACTTCTCATTGGTATCTTTAAACTGTTTAATCGTTTGCTGTTCTTTTCCAAAAAGAGCTACAATTTCTGAATTAGAAATCGTCTCCTCAATATAACCATTTAAATTCCCTAAATCCCGTTGTCGATTTCTATAATTCACACTGCTCCGCTTAACGATTTGTTTTGTGGTCCAAAATATTAATGGAATGACAAATAACGTAACAATCGCTAATATCCAATTCAAATAGACCATTGCAATAGCGGTTCCTACTATTGTCAATACGGAAGAAACAATTTGAATAACGCTTTGAGAAAGGGCAAAATTTAAATTATCTATATCGTTCGTCATGCGACTCATTAAATCGCCTTGCTGTTTCTTATCGAAAAAGGGAATAGGAAGAGACTGTATCTTTTCAAACAATTCCAACCTTAAATTTTGAATCGTTTTTATAGATGCTCGAATCATTACGAATGTTTGCAACCAGGATAATATGGAAGAAGCAATAAAAATCGATGCTAGTACCATTCCCATCCGAATCGTACCTTGAATATCGAGAGGTAAAATGTATTCATCAATAATGATTCCAATAAGCATCGGTCCTAAAATATTTAATATCGATGTGATTAACACAAGCGTTATCACAAAGACAATGCTCCACCTTTGAACTTTCAAGTAACTCCAAATCCGTTTTATTGTTTCCTTTTGATTTTTTGCCTTCGCCGTCACCCCTTGTCCACGACCGCCTCCTCGACCGGAAATGGACTCCTGTATTCTATTCATGAATAGCACCTCCCTTTTCAGCTTGAGTTGCTACAATTTCTTTATAATGTTTACTTGTTTCAATCAATTCTTCATGGGTTCCTTTGGCAACAATTCGCCCGTCTTCCAATACGAGAATTAAGTCCGCATGGCGAATGGAAGAAATTTTTGATGATACGATAAATTTCGTACTTTCCTTATTGTTTTCTTCTAAATTTCGTTGGATTCTTTTTTCCGAAATACTATCTACTGCTGAAGTTGTATCGTCCAGCACTAAAATTTTCGGTCTTCGAATTAATGCTCGGCTCATCGCTAGCCTTTGCTTTTGTCCTCCAGATAAATTTGTTGCCCCTTGAGTCAACACATGTCGTTCTTTTTCATCTAACTTGTTCACAAATTCAAAGGCATTCGATGCAATCAACGCCTCTTTAATCTCCGTTTCCGACGCATCGCTTTTTCCATACTTTAAGTTTTCTTCAATCGTAGTAGAGAATAATGTTGCTTTTTGCGGGGCAAAAGCTAAAGCACTTCTTAATGTTTCAATGTCATAGTGTTGAATTGGAATGCCATCAATATAAATCGTTCCTTCATCCACATCCATTAAACGGGCAAGTAATTTCACAAGGGTTGATTTCCCACTTCCCGTCATCCCGATAATCCCAACGGTGCTTCCTGCTTTCACTTCAAAGGAAACATCTTTTAATACTGGCTCACCTTTTTTTGTATAGGAAAAACTTACATGTTCAAATTTCACGTCCCCTAATATTTCCTTTACAACTGGACTTTCAGGGTTCGTAATATCAGGCTGTTCTCCCAGTACTTCTACAACCCTTTCAGCACTTGGAATGGCTCTTGCAATTTGAATCAGTACGTTACTGGAACTCATTAAGCCGTTCATAATCATCATTAAATAGTTAATAAATGCGACAATGACCCCAATTTGGATAGCTCCCGCTTCAACCTTTACTACCCCTAGCAATAACGCCAAGACAATCCCTATGTTTACGACAAATTGAGTAATCGGCATTAATGCTGCTACAACTTGATCTGCCGTCATATTTCGTTTCGTTAAATGATCGTTTACACCTTTAAATTGCGCCACTTGATAACGCATGCGATTAAACGCTTTAATGACGCGAATTCCTGCAAGATTTTCTTGCACCCGTGTATTCATTTGGTCCATTGCTTCTTGTACTTTTCGAAACAGGGAAATGGATAGTTTAATAAAAACATACAAACTAATGATTAATATAGGAACAACAAACAATAATACCGGGAACAGTTCCCTTGCAGTGAAGAAAACGACAATAACCGCTCCAATAAACATTAAGGGACCGCGGACAAAGACTTTCAAAAGCATGATTAATGCTTTTTGCAACATTTCCACATCATTCGTTAAATTTGTAATCAGCTTACCTAACGTAAACTTATCTTTATTGCTATTCGAAAAATATGTAATTGTTTCGTATAAATCCGCTCTTATGTCTGTTGCAAAGTTAACAGCTGCTTTAGAGCTGTAATAGGAACAACCTGCCCCCGTCAACACGCCTATAAATGCGCATAGTAAAATGGCGATAAACATGGTAATGATGTAGGGCGTATCATTTTTTGCGATGCCTTCATCAATAATTTTTTGAATGATCGTAGGCTGTATTAAATCCATCGTTACTTCTAAAACCATTAAAAGCGGGGCCAATATAGCAAAATGTTTATATGGTTTTAAATATTTTAAAAGTTTATATGCAGCTAGCATCGAAAACCCTCTTCCTTTATATCTCTACTATTCATATCATTTCATTACAATAATAATTAGGCAATGAACTTTTTGAAATCTTGACTATATTTTCACTTCATTATACATTTATTTTAAAAGTGAATAGATGTAATTAGGTGCCCTTTTAAGGGAGAATAGGGAATAAAGTGTAAATCTTTAGCGGTCCCACCACTGTGATGGTGAGCAGTATGGAAATGCCACTAGGAAACTGGGAAGGCCCATACGTGCGATGAACCTAAGCCAGGAGACCTGCCTAATTGCTTGAATTCATACAGTACGATGGAAAAGTCTGTAGTTTATTTTGTTATGGAATAAACTGCGGACTTTTCTTTTTTTATGACAGAAAATTGGAGGAGATTTTATGGAATTATTAAAGGCTACTTTAAAACGCATTGAAGGACTAGATAAGAACATTACGAAACTAGCTCAGCAAAAAGTTGATGGTCTTTGTAAACCTTTAAAAAGTTTAGGAAAGTTAGAATCAATTGCAATTCAACTTGCGGGGATATATCGTAATCTTGAACTGGATGTAACGAATAAAGCGGTCATTTCTTTAGCTGCCGATCACGGTGTGCATGAAGAAAACGTTTCTAATAATCCTCAATTTGTTACAGTAATGCAATCTCTCGGTTTTGCTAAAGGTTTAACTGGTGTATGTGTCATTGCAAAGTCTGCCGGAGCTAAAGTAATTTCAGTGGATGTAGGTATAAAAGAAGATTTACCGATTGATGCAGGGGTCATTATTAAAAAAGTAAAATACGGAACAGACAATATGGCAAAAGGACCAGCGATGACGAGAGAAGAAGCGATTCAATCGATCGAAGTTGGCATTGAAGTCGCCAATGAACAAATTAAAAGTGGGGTCAATGTACTTGCAACGGGAGAAATGGGCATTTGCAATACAACTCCTAGCTCCGCTGTTCTTTCCGTTTTTCATCGATGTGATCCTTCTATCGTTACAGGAATGGGTGCTGGAGTCGATAGTATTGAGCACAAAATTGCAGTAATTCGGCAAGCAATAAAAGTGAATCAACCAAACCCTGATGATGCCATTGATGTTCTTTCAAAAGTTGGCGGACTGGAATTAGGCGGAATGGCAGGAGTCATTTTGAGCGCTGCAGCAAATCGAGTACCGGTAGTAATTGATGGATTTATTTCGACAGTTGCAGCACTCATCGCTTATAAGCTAGAGCCGAAAGTAAAAGATTTTATTATACCTTCACATTTTTCTGAAGAGCCTGGAGCAAAAATTGCCAACCAAGTTTTAGGAGTAGAACCAATGTTATATATGAATATGCGTTTAGGAGAAGGCTCTGGCGCTGCGCTAGCTTTTCCAATACTAGATGCAGCAAGCGCAATGATGAACCAAATGGCTACTATGGAAGAATCTCAACGATATATGCAAGAAGTCATGTCAAAACAAACTATTTCATTACAAAAGGGCTTCCACGCATTTTAGGAAGCCCTTTTACTATTTCTTTGAGTTTAGCAATTTTACAATCGTTTCTGGTGTATATACAAAATGTTCTAGTTGGCTTTCTTGATTTTTTATAATACTAACCTCTTGATTAATTCTTTCCATTTTTTGATCTAATTCTCTAGCCGTTAAAGCTGCTTCTTTTAACTCCGCTTTTATTCTTTCAGGTACTTGTCGGTTGTATTTATAATATATTTTATGTTCTAAACTCGCCCAAAAATCCATTGCAATCGTCCGTATTTGCATTTCTACAAACACATTTTCTTTATGGTCTGACATATAAACTGGTATTTTCATTACTATATGAAGACTTTGATATCCATTCGGTTTCGGTTTTTTTATATAATCTTTAATTTCTATTACTTGAATATCGGATTGCTTTTGAATCATTTCACTTATTCTATAAATGTCAGAAACAAAGGAGCAAATGATGCGAATTCCTGCAATGTCTCGGATATTTTCTTTAATTGCCTCTAACGTTAAAGGAATCTTTTTCTTTTCCGCCTTTTTCAAGATGCTTTCCACTGTTTTTATTCGCGTATTCACATGTTCGATTGGATTGTATTCATGGGCTAATCGAAATTCTTCTTTTAAAATATTGACTTTCGTTGTTATTGCTTCGAGGGCGAATTTATAAGCCATACCAAAACGAGTCATTTCTGTTCGAACTTATATAAACTTATTTGAAAGTATATTCTTTTCCTCCAATTGTTTCATGTTGTTACCCCTCTACGACGATTTGGTTTAAAAAATGAAAACGCTATCACATCTATTATTATCTCATAAAATTAAAGCAAAAAATGTGGATAAGCTGTTTCATTCTTGACACCAAATTATGAAATTTCTTCAATTAACTCTATACTATTGTTTTTAGGGGAATTTACTTTATCGGAAACTGGATAAGCTGTTAACAATTCTGAAGGATAAGGTACTAATAAATCTTTCAATCGATCCCGATCTTGAAATTGAGAATCAAGCCAAATTTGACGATATTCTTTTGGCAAAATAACCGGCATACGGTCATGAATTGTCTGCATTAATTCATTGGAAGAAGTCGTTAAAATCGTACACGTATGTACTGCTCCCTCGGGACTTTGCCACGTATCCCACAAACCCGCCACCGCAAAAAGAGAATCGTCTTTCATTTTAATTCGCATAGGAATTTTCGATTTACCTTCTTTCTTCCATTCATAAAAAGAATCCATTGGGATAATACATCTTTTCCGAAAAAAAGACTGTTTGAAACTTGGTTTTTCATCTACCGTTTCAGATCTTGCATTAATCATTTTGTGCGCGAATTTATCGTCTTTTGCCCATGAAGGTATGAAACCCCACTTTAAATAACCCATTCGGTTTTTGCTACCGTCATGAATAATGGCAATTACTTGTTGTGACGGAGCAATATTATAACTTTCCCTATAAAGTTCTTCTGGAATCGCCTTATCCACATCAAATTCTTCAAGGAGTTTTTCATAGGATGCAAAAAGGGTAAACCTACCGCACATTATAATCCCTCCATAAACTCACTTCGTTATATTCATCATACATAAAAAGTTGGGAGAATAAACATTACTGACGAGGAAGGAAGTTTAGTGGATAAAGTATGGAAGAAGATGAAGGAGGAAGAATAAAAATACGTTAATACTTACTATCGCTATAGATGTAAGTATTAACGCTTCATTCCAGCATTATTTTCATTCCCATTTAGTCACCTTTGTTCTACTTTCTGAATTTACTTGATGGATTGAAATTGTTTGCTTCGCTAACTCTCTTTTCTTAGCATAAATTCTTTCTGGTAAATATTCATAGAAATACTTAATAATAATCGTTGCTAATAAGATTGCAACAATGCCGAATAAAACAAATTCGACAAGATACGCAAAAAACACCCCCTTATTCATCCAGACGATTTCTAACAAATTGGCATTCATTTTCACCCACTCTTTCGTAC
>JAAYHP010000395.1 GCA_012735355.1 Lysinibacillus sp.
CTGTTTTCGCAAATTCTGGGCACTTTCAAGTCATCGGTGCCGATAAAAATAAAAAAGTAATTGAAACGGTGAATCAAGGAATTTCTCATATTAAAAATGAGCCGGGACTCGATCAGCTGTTATACAACGCTTGGAAAACCGGTACATTTAAAGCTACAACAAATACAACGGAGGCCGTAAGCAAGTCTAATATAGTGGTTGTCATTGTACCCGTATTAGTGAAAGAAGAGGAAGAAATTAATTATGAGTTTATTGATGCGGCTGTAGAGGATATTGGAAAAGGGATTCGAAAAGGAACCCTTGTTATTTTCGAAACGACATTACCTACTGGGGATACAAGAAACCGTTTTGGCAAGCGAATTGAAGTACTTTCCGGATTAAAAATGGGAACGGATTTTTATTTATCCTACAGCCCAGAGAGGGTCTATTCAAATCGTATTATAAAAGATTTAGTAAACTACCCGAAAATCGTAAGCGGTGTTAATGAAAAAAGCTTAGAGTTAGCAATATCCTTTTATAAAAAAGCTTTAAATTGTGAAATTCTCCCAGTAAGCAATTTAGAAACAGCTGAATTCACAAAAGTAGCAGAAGCGGTCTACCGTGATGTCAATATTGCCCTAGTCAATGAACTTGCTATCTTTGCAGATTCTTTAGGAGTAAACATTAAAGAGGTTATTCAAGCCGCAAACAGCGAACCTTTTTCCCATCTCCATTTGCCTGGGGTAGGGGTGGGACGCCATTGCATTCCAGTATATCCTTATTTCTTTATCAATAAAGGGTTAGATAAAGGATTAGTTAGATTATCAAGAGGAATTAACGACTCAATGGCAACATATGCAGTTAATTTAGTGGAAGATTATTTCGGTTCTTTAGAGAAACAAAACATTCTTATATTAGGCCTTTCCTTCCGGGAAAATGTAAAAGAATCAACAAAATCTTCTACTCTTCTACTCATTGATGAATTAAATAGAAGAGGTGCTACCGTATATGTGGATGATCCCCTTTACTCTAGTGAGGAAATTGCCGCTTACAATGTAATACCTTTTACTAAACAACATAATGAAAAAATCGATGCTATCGTTCTTCAAGCTTTTCATAATGAATATAAAGATTTCAAGTTTGAAAACTTTAAAAACTGTCAATTTGTTTTAGATGGCCGAAACGCACTGGATAAAAAACAGATTGAAGGGCTTGGTATGGAATACAAAGGTATCGGTGTAAAATAATAATAAGAGCGGTGCTGCATCTTTTATCGATACAGCACCTTATTTTAAAGAGTTTATTTTTTTGAATTATTTTTTATAAATTCTCGTATTTCATTGACAAAGTTTTTCGCTCTTACATCATCCGTATGGTTGGCATGAATAAACTTATAGCCATTTTCGGTAATTCGCATTCTTTCTTTTTCATTTTTTAAATAATACATAGCCTTTTCATTAAAATTTGTTTTATCACATGCTACAAAATTGACTCCATCCTTAAATCCCAACTCCAAAATATCCGGGTTAGCTTCTGCTAAGAGCAGCGTCTTACAAGCAGGTGCTTCAAAAAATTTCAAAACTGGAAACTTATAAGAAGAACCACATGTAAAGAACATCTTCGAACGGTTCAATTC
>JAAYHP010000396.1 GCA_012735355.1 Lysinibacillus sp.
GAGTTTCGGGCTGTTCCCGTTGGAGTCGCCCCGTCACTCCAATCAATTTTCGTTGCATATCATTTTTTTACTATGCTTCTTCACTGATTCTTAATTAAATTAGCTATATGTCCCAACCTCTTTAAGCAAACAAAAGAAAATATTTAGAAATATTTAGAAAATGTTGAAAAATAAGGTGTATTCCCTTGGCGGAAAAATACAAATAAATAAGCATCCATTTCAACAATTTCCCCTTCTTTAAATCGTTCATAATCAATATTAAAAGGTACGATAAGAGAATGCTTCATTAATTCTTTTTCGCTTACATTCATACTAGCGAATTCCTCCCCAACCATTTGTGGAGATTCCTTCAAGACTTTATAAATTTCTTTCAATTCTTCTTTCGGAATCCGTTCTTCCCACCAAAGTTTTCTCGGTTGGAACTGTTGCTTTTCTAAAAAGTCGAGCTTCATCAAACTATGAACAATGCCTAAATTCACATTTGGCTGAGTGCGTAAAAATTCATCTAGCCTTGTAAACAAATCTTCTAATTGATGACCAATTCTTGACCAGCCTTTTTCTTCCCAAAACGTGCCAAAGTTTTGGAAAAAATCGAAAGGTGTCTCAAACACTTCCGTTACTAAATATTCAATTGTTTGATCCATACGATGGGCATTCCAATACTTTTCAAGCACATCTTCCGCTTGTTTAATGCGAATAATTTCATCGAAGGTTAACACGTTATTGGATAAAATCTCATAAGGTGCTAAATCAACGTATGTATATCCAAATTTTTCAGCATCGATTCGTAACCCCGTTCCCCGTAAAAGTTTTAAAAACCCTAACTGCAATTCTTCAGGACGCATTTCAAATACGTCATTAAAGGTTTTACGGAAACTATCGTAATCTTCTTCAGGAAGACCGGCAATTAAGTCAAGATGCTGGTCAATTTTCCCACCGTCTTTCACCATCGTAACAGTTCGCTTTAACTTCTCAAAATTTTGTCTTCGTTTGACAAGCTCGTTTGTGTAATCATTCGTCGATTGAACACCAATTTCAAAACGGAATAATCCAGCAGGTGCATTTTCATTTAAAAATTGAATGACTTCCGGTCGCATAATGTCCGCAGTAATTTCAAATTGGAACACCGTCCCTGGTACATGCTCATCGATTAAAAATTGGAACATTTCCATCGCATAGCTGCGGCTAATGTTAAAGGTGCGGTCTACGAATTTAATCGTTCTTGCTCCGTTTGCCATCAAATAGCGAATATCCTCTTTAATTTTTTCCCTATTAAAATAACGTACTCCTACTTCTATGGAAGACAAGCAAAATTGACAGCTAAATGGACAACCACGGCTTGTTTCAATATATTGAATGCGTCTCGGAATCTCTTCCCGGTCTTCTTCAAATCGAAAAGGGCTCGGTAATTCCCGTAAATCGATTTTAGCAGCTTGGGAATGAATTTTCATTTTCCCTTCTTGCAAATAGGCAATATTAGGTACTTCTTCTAACGGAATCTCCTCGTGGAAATATTTGAGCAACTGTTTAAAGGAATATTCCCCTTCTCCCATGATAATAAAATCCACAAGTCCTTCTAAACGGCGTAACCAATAGTGAACATCATAGGATACTTCCGGTCCCCCTAATACAATTTTTGTATGGGGACTTACGACGCGGAGCATTTTGATCACATGAATCGTTTCTTCAATATTCCAAATGTAACAACTAAAACCGACAATATCTGGTTTTTCTTGATATAGGTCTGTCACAATATTTAATGTTGGCTCTTTAATCGTAAATTCCACCATTTTCGGATCAAATTCAGGTCTTGCGAAGGCTTTTAAATAGCGAATAGCCAAGTTTGTATGAATATATTTCGCATTTAGTGTAGTTAATATGATATTCATTCGTCGAACTCCTTTAATTTCTAAAACAATATAATTATGAGAAGGATTTGTAATGGAACTAAAAAATCACTTTATCATATTTATTATACACCGACAAATTGTGACATAATCTTTAAAGGTACTGATTTATAAAATTTTCACGATTCCATACTAAACAAAAAAGCCATCCCACAACAGATGGCCAAACTTCATTTAGCATGATAATAACAATAAATACTACATCGACTCGGACCTTGCTTCTTGATGGTACTTCAAAAATTTCAATCGTATTAAAAGTAAATAGCTTACGATTGCTCCGATACTTCCTATAACCATAACGACACCCATAGAAATAGCCGGATGACTACCTAAACCTGTAAGCGGCGCAATCGTTCCTGCTAAAATATATTGTAATACTCCCAACAATGCGGAAGCACTTCCAGCAATTTTCCCTTGATTTTGCAACGCTAATGACTGCCCCGTCGTATTCACGATTCCCACACTAGAAATCGCTATAAATAACGGTGGTAAAATGAAATAGATGGGTGCCTCAACAATTAACATAATTAATAACGTTACCGTCCCAAAAAAAGACATTAAAATACCTGTTACTAATAATTTCATTTCATTAAAGCGACCGACTAACCTGCCTGTAATTTGACTACAAGTAACGATACCTATTCCATTGATTGCAAATATCAAACTATATACTTGAGCAGAAACACCGTAAAGATTTTGCAACACGAAAGAGGAACCGGAAATATATGCAAACATCATCGCATACATGAAGGCGATGGCTAGAGCAAAGCCTATAAAACTTCGATCCACTAACAACTGTTTAAAAGTAATAAAGGTTTGTAAAATACTACCTTTTGTACGTAAACTTTCATCAAGTGATTCCGGCAATAGAAAGAGTACGATCAAAAACATAACAAAACCTACGATGGTTAAAAAAAGAAATACCCCTTTCCAAGGAGCAAAAAGCAACACGATTCCTCCTAATACCGGTGCTAACACTGGTGCGGAGCCTTGAATTAAAGCTAACATGGCAAAAACTTTCGTCAACTTACTTCCTGAAAAGAAATCTCGAAGAATTGCGCGGGAAAGAACAATACCGCTCGCTCCAGTTAACCCTTGAATAAATCGTAACCCAATGAATACTTCAATCGAAGATGCAAATACGCATAACAATGAACTCACCGTATATAGAGCTAAACCAATGAGTAAAGGTTTCCGGCGACCTTTCGCATCACTTATCGGCCCTAGCAGCAATTGACCAACGACTAAGCCAAATAAGAAAAAAGTTAAACTAAGCTGTACCGATGATTGGGTCGTGCTTAGTTCTTCCGCAATAAGTGGGAGAGCTGGTAAATACATATCGATAGATAAAGGAGCAAAAGCGCCTAGAGATCCCAGTATCGCAGCTAATTTCAATGGCTTTGTATTAAAATTTCTGTTTCGTTGCTCATTCAAATTCTGTAAGTCTTCCATAAAAAAGTCCCCTCCCCATTGAAAATATGAAACGACCTTATAATATATTTCTATATAATTCCATATACAATCTATTTGATTAGTATAAATTTTCCGATAACTATTAATCAACTAAACTGCTTCAATGAATAATAGGAAACGACACAAAAATTTTACAACTAGTTAAATAGGGAAAGGCCAACGAACCACAAAACCGGTACAAACAATGCTGGCAACATATTTAATGATTTGCTATCTTTAATCCCTAAAATCGCTAAACCTGAACTTAAAATTAAAATGCCTCCAACAATGGAAACTTCCGTCATTAATTCCGCTGTTAAAAAAGGCTCGATATATTTTGCACATAAATAAATAGTACCTTGCCAAACAAATAGAACAACAGCCGCAAAGGCAATACCGATTCCGTATGTAGCAGCCAATGCCATCGATGTGACAAGATCAAGAGTCGCATTCGTAAATAAGTATGTATGGTTATTATATAAAGCGCTTTCCACTGGACCTAAAATGGATAACGTACCAACACAAAAAAGTAAAATGGCTGTAGATAAGCCTTTACTTAAATCCGATTTTGAATATCTATTTACAATTAATTGGAATTTTCCATCTAAATCTAAAATGGTCCCGAAGAGCCCACCAATTGCTAAACTGACGATAAATAATACTGGATATTCGCTATTAGGCATATTTTGAACAACTGCATTTATACCCAAAACCGCTGCGGAAAATCCCATTGCCGTAAACAAACTAGACTGGTATTCTTCTTTAATTCCTTTCTTTAAATAGCTTCCTACTGCACTGCCAACTAAAATACAAATCGTATTAACGATTGTCCCAATCATAACTTTACTCTCCCATCATTACACAATCATTCGCTTAAATTAAAATTCCCAATTTTACTATAATGATGAATTTTATCATAATTAAAACTTAAAGTTTAACATATAAAAAATTACTTGTTTTCTCCACGGAAACGATACAATATTTTACCTTTTATACGCAATTTATCTACTAAATTACAATTTAAAGTTTTTTTAGTATCTTAAAAAGAAGCTTTCCCTCTTTATTGAAAGCGCTTTCTTCTCGAATATTCAAAAATTATTGAAAGTTTTGTGACAAAAATTCATACTTAAATTGTCTCGTATGATAAAAGGAGGATTATTGTTATGGGTAAATTAGATAATAAAGTAGCAATCATCACAGGTGGAGCTTCAGGAATTGGAGCAGAAACGGCAAAACTTTTTATTCAAGAAGGCGCGAAAGTCGTTGTAGTTGATATGAACGAGGAAAAGGGAAAAGCCTTTGAAGAAGAATTAAAAGCTCAAGGTGGAGAAGCACTTTTTGTAAAAGCTGACGTAACAAACGAAGAAGATGTAAAAAATGTATTTGATTCTACGAAATCTGCTTTCGGTAAAGTAGATATTCTTTTCAATAATGCTGGTATTGGTGCAGTAAAACCTACAGAAGAACTTCCATTTAGCGAGTGGAGAAAAACAGTTGCAGTTGACTTAGATGGAGTATTCCTATTTGCACAAGCTGCTATTAAAGAATTTTTACAAACTGGTGAAGGCGTTATCGTTAATACAGCTTCGATGTACGGTTGGGTCGGAGCACCAGGTAGCGCTGCTTATAATGCCGCAAAAGCAGGTGTAGTGAACTTTACTCGCTCCATCGGTTTAGAATATGCTAGCCGCAATATTCGTGTAAACGCTCTTTGCCCTGGTTTTATTGATACGCCAATTTTAGGTGAAACAGATCGACAAGGTTTAATTGCGGCAACACCAATGAAACGTCTTGGTAAACCAGAAGAAATGGCAAAAGCTGTACTATTTTTAGCAAGTGACGATTCTTCCTTTATGACAGGAAGCTCTTTAATTGTAGACGGTGGCTACACTGCACAATAATTAAAAGCTACAATAAAATAGCAACATCCACGGAACGAAAATTAATTTATAGTAAAAACGAGGTTTGAACAAAAGTAAAAACTCATCATTTTCTCTTAAAAGAAAATGATGAGTTTTTGATATTAAACTGAAAATTGATTTCCGTTCCGGGGACGCTTTCCACGGGCCCGACTCGAGCCTCCTCGGAGCTTGTTCCTCGCTCCTGCGGGGTCTCGAGTTTCGGGC
>JAAYHP010000397.1 GCA_012735355.1 Lysinibacillus sp.
CTATGATCCTCGATGATTTTCTTTAAATGCGGGATGGCAGTAATTGTGTTATAGAAAGTATCAACAATTTCTTCAATATGTTTTTCCATGTAAGGTCTAATTACAATTAATGACCTTAATTCTTCTTCTGTAAAATGAATTAGCTTTAACTGATTTTGAATATCTGATTTATCTTCCAATTGTAATATAGGCTCAGATTGAGACTTCGCGTTACTCCACTGTGGTTCATCGGAATACATTTCTTTATTTTTTTTAATAAATAAGGCCAATCTAACCCCTCCTTTTACTAAAAACCCGTACTTTCATATTAGCCTTATGATAGTTTATATAAAACAATAGCATTTTATTTGTAATTTTTTACTATTTACTTTTTTTTCTTTAATACTATTTCAATAAAATTATTGCATTTATTTTTCGGATAAATAGTACAAATATTCTGATATATATATTGTATCTTTAATTATACACAATTCATGGAAATTTACTAATTATTTGAGACAATAGAAGGAAATATGCATCATTCTTTACTCTCTACAATAACTCTTAATCACTAATAAAAATAACCCTTTTTCAAAATATCACTTTAGTTAGTTCGTTGGAATGGATATTTTCAAAATGGTTATTTAATTATATGTATATGTTGTAAAATAGACCTATTTTCTACACATTTTGTTCACACATTACAGTTATATTTCGTGGTGAGTTATATAATCGGCATTATTTATTCATCTGTATGATATAACCCCCTGCCATTACAAATAATGAAAAAAACATTCCCATTTATCGGGAATGCTCCTTTTCTATATCGCTATTTACTTTCAAATTAGAAAAGTATTGTATTATTTGTATTGGGCTATTTTTTTGTTCATCATCATCGGAATATATAAATACAATGCATATGCAAACGACATCCACGCTGTAAAAGCAATTATTTGTGATTCATCTAACTTTGGAAAAACGAATTGATAATTTGAAATCGAGAAAGTATCCAATGCTAAACCAATAATCGTACCGAAAATACCAAACTTTAGAGCTGCATTATTTGTTTTATCCAATGATATATATATTTTTGTAACTCCCCATAATAAAATTGCTGTTGCAATTAGTAATAAGAAAAGGCTGACTATAAACTTTTTGTAATCGGACTAAAAAGAACATATTCTCCAAAAAGCCTGAAAAACAATGTGGCAAAAAGCCATACTAAAAAACCCCATATAGCCGTAAACATATAGCCTTTCATGCTTTATACTCCTTATTTAATAAAGCATTCAGTCCATTCACCAATTGCTCAAATTCCTTGTATGTTTTATCAACTGAAAATCTTTTCGTAATACGGCTTGTAGCGCTAGTCCATCAACAATTGCATTAAAAATTATTCCCCATGTCTCCAATGAAACACCTTCTATAGGTGATTTTCCCCAAACCCTAGATAAATTCACAGTTAAAGCTTTATTTTCTGTCATCAATATTTCTCCGAGCTGAACTCTAATCTTTTCATTGTTAAAACTTGAAGCAACTAAAGAAAGATAATCGCAAAATAGAGCCCCTCCCCGTTCCCGGATATCAGCAGGTGTTTGTATCCAACTAGAGGTTTTCATATCGAAAGTTTCTAATTGTTGGAGTGAGCGATACTGCTCTTCAGTTAAAATTTCAATCCCCATTTCCTTTGCCATATCCATAGCACTCGTTTCCGGTTTATGTTTTTTTCTTGATTCCAAAGCTTCCCGATCATAACAAACACTTCTTCGACCTTTAGGAGATTCTTTTGAACAATCACAGAAAATAAATTCACCAGTTTTTTCATTAAAACTAACGACATCAGGTTCGCCTTCCGTTCTCTCCATTTCATAGAGAGACCAAAGTTTCTTTGGGTTTGATTCCAATCTTTCTAACACTTGATTCCATTCAATCCCTTCATGACGATGCATATTGTTTTCAAACCGCTCTTTTAAAACTTTGAGTAAATCTTCCCTTTGTTCTTGAGTTAATTCTTTATTAGCTTCTATCATGAGGAGTTCCACCTTTATCTGTTTTATATTAGTTTGTGTCTTCCTAACGTTTTTTATTTTGCCGAGCAAATATATTTGATGCAAAAACTCCTATAATTACGATAAGTGGGTTATAAAAATTTTAAATAACCCTTAGTATTAAAATTAACAATAAAAACAGCCTCCAAAAACAAGTGAATGTTTTTGAGAGGCTAATTATATTTAAAGCTGTTTCATCCTAATTTTCTTTTACAATTTATATTTCCCAACTAATTCGTTTAATTCTTCAGCAAGGTCTGCTAAATGTTTAGAGCTTGCTGAAATCTCTTCCATAGCACTATGCGCTTGTTGGGCTGATGCGACTGTTTCTTCTACTCCTGCAGATGATTCTTCAGAAACGGAAGCTACTTCTTCAATAAAGCCATTCATTTCTTGAGTTTCCGCTGCAATTTCAGAAAGTTTTGCAGACACAGTTGTAATATTTTGAACCATCTCTGTTACCGACACACTAATGGCATTGAATGTTTTTCCAGTCGTCTCAATTTGTTTAGTACCTTGTTCAACTTCTAAGTAGCCATCTTTAAGAGAATTTGCTACATTGCTGGACTCTGTTTTAACATCCGAGACAATTTGAGTAATATCTTTGATTGACGAAGCTGTTTGCTCCGCTAGTTTTCTTACTTCTTCCGCAACAACAGCGAAACCTTTACCATGTTCACCAGCTCGAGCCGCTTCGATTGCTGCATTTAATGCAAGCAAGTTCGTTTGTTCTGCCACTTCTTTTATAACAGTAACAAGTTTTGAAATTTCTTGAGATTGATTGTCTAGTCTTTCCATTTTGTTCACTGCATCTTTGACAATGTCATATATTTTATTCATTTGCGCAGTAGATGATTGCATTAATTGACTACCTTCATTAGTCAACTCCAACACTTTTGTCGATTTTTGTTTTATTTGTTCACCATTTTCATTCGCTTCTTCTACTTCCTTCGTGAAATTCCCCATAATTGAAGCTAATTCACTTGCACTATTCGCCTGTGTTTCAGTGCCTTTAGCCAATTCTTCCATCGTAATCGTAATTTGTTCTGAACCTGTTTTAACTTCCTCAGCTGATTGAGTTAATTCTTCACTTTGACTTGAAACAGACTCTGACACTAATCTGATTTGAGCAAGTAATTTACGATTGTTTTCAGTCATACGGTTTGTTGCATCTACTAGTTGTGCTACTTCATCTTTTGTTTTTGTTATTAACGGTTCTTTACTTAAATCACCTTCCGCAACTTCATTCATGCGTTCCATTACTCGAGTGATTGGTCTTGTAATGGAAAGT
This sequence comes from Lysinibacillus sp., assembly GCA_012735355.1. Classification (GTDB taxonomy): domain Bacteria; phylum Bacillota; class Bacilli; order Bacillales_A; family Planococcaceae; genus Ureibacillus. The sequence goes on from JAAYHP010000397.1 coordinate 3,319, forward strand.
GCAGTAACAATTCCAACACCAATACTAACAACTAAAACAATGATTAATAGAACCGAGACAAAGGTTAGCGACTTTTTGCCCGCTGACATCGCTTCATTACCTAAATTATTTATATTATTTTCTTTATCTAGCGATAATTCTTCAAAGCTATCGATGATTTCGTTTGTCAATGGCTTTAATTCGTTAAGCATACGTAAAGCTTGTTCTTCATTACCAATATCATATACGGCTATTATTTCTCTTATTTGTGTTTCCAATTGGCTTTGTTTTGCAAAAAGCTAAACTACTTGGATATGAAACTTATGCAGATTATGTATTAGAAGAGAGAATGGCTA
>JAAYHP010000398.1 GCA_012735355.1 Lysinibacillus sp.
CCATTGAACATGGTATTAAAATCCCTGAAAGTGTTTCTATAGATGATGAACATTTCCATGAAAAAGTAAACGACATCATTAAATTTCCATGTATTGTGAAACCTGTTGATTCCCCTACATTTGTAAGTATTTTTAGAAAGAAAATATTTAAAGTACACAATATGGAAGAATTAGAACAAGCCATTGCCAAGGCAAAGGAAGCAAATTTAGAAGTGTTTGTTCAACGAATTATTCCCGGTTTTGATGATCATATGTATACTTACGATGCATATGTAAATCAACAATCGAAAGTAACCCATTGGACGACATGTCAAAAGTTTCGCCAATACCCAATTAATTTTGGTGCTTCCGTCTATACAATTCAAAGACACGTTCCCGAGCTGCACGAAATCGGAAGTAAATTTTTAGAAGCCATTGGTTACAAAGGCTTTGGTGAAATTGAATTTAAAAAAGATGCAGAAACGGGAGATTTTTATTTGATTGAAATTAATGCTCGCATTACGAATTTCAACAATCTACTTTATAAAGTAGGTTTAAATTTCCCATATATCACATACAGGGAACTTACCGGAAATCCACTGCCACCAAAAGCGGTGACGGAAACGACAAATCGTGCCTTTTGGTATTGGTATGAAGATATGTTAGCAATTAAAGGATATTTACAAACAAAGCAACTATCCCTCGGCCAAATTATTAAAACCTTCTTCCGTCCAAAGGCATATGCCATTTGGAGTTGGAAAGACCCGAAACCAGGCATTGTTTGGCTAAAATATCGAATCGGTAAAATGTTCGGACGCAAAAAATAAGGAGGTTAATAAATGAATCTACATGATTTACTACAAGCAATTAAATACGACAATGATATGAATATCGAAAATCTAGATATATCAGGTATTTCTTATCATTCCCAAAAGGTGGAGCCAGGTCATTTATTTGTTTGCGTTCGAGGTTTCAAAACAGATGGGCATCAATATTTACAAGATGCTGCAAATAGAGGGGCAATTGCAGCGGTCGTTGAAGATATTCAACAACACGTTAACATCCCACAAATTGTCGTAACAAATAGCAGAAAAGCGTTAGCCCAATTGGGAGCTCATTTTTACGGTTATCCATCCAAAAAATTAAAAATAATTGGAATTACAGCGACTAACGGGAAAACGTCAACTTCCTACATGACGAATGCCATTTTAGAAAACGGAGGCTATCGTACAGGGCTTATAGGTACTGTTAAAATTAAAAATGGTGACCAATCAATTCCTGCAAGCCTAACTACACCCGAATCGTTAGATTTACAAAAGTATTTAAAAGAAATGGTAGATAATCTCGTTTCCCACGTAACGATGGAAGTTTCTTCTGCTGCATTAGAGTTACACCGAGTAGAAAGCGTGGATTATGATATTGTTACATTGAATAACATGAGCCGCGAACATATGGAAATGCATGGAACATTTGAAAACTATTTTAAAGTGAAATCAAGTTTAATTCGAAATGCTTCCGAAAAAAGCTTTGCTATTCTTAATTTAGACGATCCTTATTCAGCATCTTTAGTAGACAAAACGAAGGCGCAAGTGATTACCTTTGGCATTGAAAACAACAATGGACATATCCATTGTAAAGCTCTTGATTTGTCGACAGGTCGTGGTAAATTCACAGTAGAAATACGCAAGCCTTTCACAGTGGATAGCATTGATTATCAACCGATGGAATTTGACGTGGAATTATCAGTTCCTGGTTTACATTCCGTATACAATGCGATGGTTGCTATCATTATAGGTTTATTAAATGGCGTTTCCATCGAAATTATCCAGGAGACGTTGAAAAACTTTAAAGGCGTAGAAAGACGTTTTGAATTTATTTATGAAGGTCCATTTAAAATCGTCGATGATCATTTCGCTAATCCAGGTAATATTAACGTCACTTTACAAACGATAGATTTTATGGATTATAACGACCTACATCTTGTGTATGCGATACGGGGACAACGAGGAGCAACGGTCAATAGAGAAAATGCAGAAGTCGTTGTAAAATGGGCGAAGGATCTTGGAATTAAAGAAGTGATTGCAACGAAAAGTGTTTCCAATGTAACGTGGAAAGATGAAGTGACTGAGGAGGAAGTGGAAGCCTTCCTTCATGTAATGAAAGAAGCAGGTATTAAAGTTCAATTATACGATGAATTGTCCGATGCAATTTGCAAAAGTCTTTCTATAGCGAAAGAAAACGATCTTGTTTTACTCGCTGGTTGTCAAGGGATGGACGACGGAGCAAAAATCGCCCTCGACAAACTAAAAGAAGTAGAAGTGAAATAATATAATGGACTGTCCGAAACAAAAAATATTTATTAACTAAGATTAATAATGTTGAATTTAGGGAAGTTGATTTGAGTGAAGGGCGGCGAGTGCTCCTGAGTGCCCCTGTCGCTTCGCTTTCGTCGCATAGCAGAGCTTTCCAGGGGGAACAGCACGAGCCTGAGACTACACCCGGAAAGCGTCCGCCCGAAACGAAAATCAACGATTTAATACTTTTGGACAGTCCATTCGAATTTTATTTCAACACTCTACGCACTAATTTTACTTTTTGTTTATATGGTGGGAAGAGTAAGTTATTTGCAAGTTTCGAAGATCTTCTCATAATCGATTTTGCATGGGTAAAGGTTTCAAAACTTGCCTTCCCATGGTAACTATTCATGCCAGAAGGACCTACTCCGCCAAAGGGCAAATAAATATTCCCTACATGGGTTACCGTATCATTAATGCAGCCCCCTCCAAAAGAAAGCTCCTGTAAAAAGTAATCGATATGTTTTTTATTTTCCGAGAAAAAGTAGGCTGCTAATGGCTTTGGCAATTTTCGAATTTGTTCAATCGCCTTTTCTAATTTTTCATATTCCATAATCGGCAAAATGGGGCCAAAAATTTCGTCTTCCATAATCGGATGATTCCAACTTACTTTTTCAACAATGGTCGGTTCAATATATAGGTCATTTCTATCTACATTTCCACCAAAGGTAATGTGTTCCTTTTCCGCATGTAACAATTCCACTAATCGATCAAAATGACGTTCATTGATGATACGACCATAATCTTTACTTTCTTGTGGATTTTTTCCGTAAAAGCTCGTAATCGTCTTTTTTAATTTTTTTATGAATTTATCATAAACAGAAGAATGAACAAGCACATAATCAGGAGCTACACACGTTTGTCCCACATTATTAAATTTCCCCCACGCTATGCGTTTTGCTGCTACATCTAAGTTTGCGGACTTATCAACAATCGTCGGGCTTTTTCCACCTAGTTCCAAAGTGATCGGTGTAAGCCTCTCACTAGCCGCGCGCATAACGATTTTTCCAACGGTCACACTACCGGTAAAGAAAATATAATCAAAGGGAGCATGTATCAGCGCAGTTACTTCCTCTTTCTCCCCTTCAACGACCCGTACATAATGGGGTTCAAATGTTTCTTCGATAATTTTCCTTATGATTTTTGTCGTATGGATAGCTGACTCAGATGGTTTTACGACGGCAGTATTTCCACCGATAATAGCTCCTATTAATGGTTCTATCACTAATTGAAAAGGATAATTAAAAGGACCGATAATTAACACAACACCATAAGGTTCTCGGATAATGAAACTTTTTGCCGGTTGAAAATGTAGGGGGGTTTTCACTTCTATCGGTTTTGCCCATTCATCTATGGAATCTAACATATGTTGTATGCTATCTAAAACGAAACCAACTTCATTGGAATAAGCTTCAAATTCGCTCTTTCCTAAATCTAAATTTAAGGCTTGTAATATGTCTTTTTCGTATTTTTTTATCGTTTGTTTTAAATGTTTTAATTGGTTTTTACGAAACTGAATATCCCTTGTTTTGCCAGTATAATAAAATTCTTTTTGCTCTTCTATCATCTGTTCAAAATCTTGTATAGTTAATTTCATTTTTCATCCCCCCATTACATAAAAAAGATTTTTTAGCCCATACTAGTTACTGTAATATTACTACAACTTGTTGAAGAATTCCTTTAGTAGAATTCTTCCAACAAGAATTTCTTAAAAGGGGGCAATTATATGATTTCGACGGAAAATTGGTGGGAAAAAATTTTTTCTGGTCCTTTATCAATAGGGATTAACGAGGAAAAAATTCATCAATTAGAAGACGAATCTTTTTTATACTTTAATCAAGAAGAATTGCCACAAAATGAAAAAGATGAATCAGCGGAAAATTAGTTAGAATGAAATTTGGTTAATGAAATGGATTTGGGTAACTAAATATAGCTTAAAAATTTTTGAAGTAAAAAAGGGTTGCGAATGGAGCAACCCTTTCATTATTATTCATCATCTACAGGCAAATCTTCGCCTTTTGGACCTAATTCAGCTGGTGGAATATCTTTGAAAGTTTCTCCCTCTTCCTCTAAATCCCGCATTCTGTGGGCAATCCGGCTTGCCGCACAAGCAGCAATACTACCAACTAAATCGTCTAAAAATGTATGAACCTTTTGCCCAGCCTTTGTATCTAATTTTTTAATAATCCCAATTTTCTTTTTATCTAAATGACCGTAAGTCGTTAATGCAATACTTCCATAGGTTAATACAGATCCTAAAGCGATAGTTTCATCCACACCAAATAATCCTTCATCATGTTCCACAAGAGCTTGCAATGGATAAGAAAGCATCTTTTTTTCAGCCAACTCATCTAATTCAACACCGACTAAAATAGAATGTTGAACCTCTCGCTTCATCATCACCCGTTCAACGGAATTTATACAATGTTCGAGAGTTAGTCCATGATTATAAGGAGACTGCATTTCATACACTATTTTTGCAATATCTTCTATTTTCACTCCGCGTCTTACTAAAGCATCTTTTGCTGCTTTTGTCACATCGTTTGAATGTACACGTTTATATTCTCTCATTTGCTAATCCTCTCTCTATATTAAAATTTTTATTTCGACTTACACTTTTTCATTTACTTAGTTTCATCATACACGATATTTTTTCGTTATGATACAATTAGAAATTAGTATGGAATCTAGGAGGAAATTCAATTGGATAAGGGAACTGTTCAAGAAATTTCTTTTTATAGTAATGCATTGGATGAAAATTTCAATTTATTAGTATATATTCCAGCACATTACACCCCACTCAATAAATATAACATGTTAATTGCTTCCGATGGGAAAGATTATTTCCAATTAGGTGGTATTTCCCGATTGGCTGATGATTTGATTGACAACTACGAAATTGAAAATTTAATTATTGTAGGAGTTCCTTACAAAAACGCCCATGATCGAACGCGAAAATACATACCAACTGGCGACCAACACGAAGCTTATTTAAGATTTCTAGCCCATGAACTTATTCCATTTTTAGATGAAGAATTTTCAACGACACAGCTCGCTTCAAGCAGAGCTTTAATTGGAGATTCAATGGCTGCCACCGTATCACTACTTGCCGCCATTAAATATCAACATATATTTGGAAAAGTAATTTTACAATCTCCATATGTTGATGAATTCGTTTTAAAAGCTGTAGAAGAAGCACCGACCCATGAAACATTGTCGATTTATCATATAATAGGGAAACAAGAAACAGAAGTTGTTACTTTCGACAAACAAGTCAAAGATTTCCTAACACCGAATCGCCAGTTACATGAATTAATGAAATCGAAAAACTATCAAAATATTTTTTATGATGAATTTGACGGAAATCATACATGGAAATATTGGAAGCCAGATTTAAAAAGGGCGTTATGTAAAA
>JAAYHP010000399.1 GCA_012735355.1 Lysinibacillus sp.
AAAGTTTGGCGTCCCCGTTGTAGGAGGACACACGCATCCAGACAGTGAAATAAACGCTATCGAAATCCACTATATTCAGAATTAGAGAAAGCATTCTCGACCAAATGTTAAGTGCGTATGAAACTTTTGGAACGAATGGAACGATTGAAACGAACGAAACACATTTTGGAAATTAATTTTCCGATTGTAAAATGGGAGGTAGGTATCGGAGCGGTAAATCCTACTTGAGGGGAGTGATGCATTATGGTGTAAGAACCTGTGACTCCTTAACGTGATATAGAATTCATACTGAAATTATTTTTACCACATTTCAAAAATACGCGAATAACACAATTCGATAAAAACATGAGCAGCCGAGAATTCGGTTGCTTTTTTTGCGAGGTGAAACTTTATGAAATACACAATCAAATGCGAAAAGTGTGGACGTCCAGCAGATATTGAAAAACAAATAACCAACGAACAAACAAACCGACCAACAACTACAACAACAACCTACAAACGGGCATGTCCAATATGCGGTGGTACGGTTAAACCGTTGTTAGACTAAACAAAGCGATTAGCATAATGGGGTGATGCCATTGGGAAAGTAAATAAAAATAAAGGTGGAGCTAGAGGGAAATATGTTGAATGGATAACTCCAGAAGGTTTATTGAAAATTGAAGGTTGGGCAAGAGATGGATTAACCGATGAACAGATTGCTCAAAACATTGGAATATCTCCATCAACTTTGTACGAATGGAAAAAGAAATATTCGGAGATATCGGAGTCCTTAAAAAGAGGAAAAGATGTTGTTGACCTTCAAGTTGAAAATGCTCTTTTGAAACGTGCGCTCGGTTATGAATACAAAGAAAAAAAGTATGAACCAGTTCAAATGACGGATGAAGAATATTATCTACATCAACAAATAGCTGTTAACAAATATAAACTAGAACATCCAGAAGCAACAATGGAAGAATTGCGAGCAGTTGAATTAGGCGTTTCCCGTTACAAAATGGTATTAGTTGAAGAAAAGACAAAAGAAGTTGTTCCTGATGTAACAGCTCAAATATTCTGGCTCAAGAATCGTCGTCCAGACAAATGGAGGGACAAGCAAGATATTGAACATAGCGGAGGCATTACAAATACTGTTGTTGAATTGACACCAGAGGAACGCAGAAAACGCATCGAAGAATTGAAGGCGAAGTTAAAATGATTACAAATGCAGAATTATTAGAACTTGAAATGTTGCTGCAGCTAGAAGCGATTGACGAGGCAAAAGATAACTTCTTCAAGTTTTGTAATGTCCTCGCTCCATCTTTTTATAAAGAGAGCCGAACATTTTTAGTTCATATGTGTTATGAGATGCAAGATTTCTATGAGTCAGATGATGAAGTGTTGATCATAAACGATCCACCACGTCACGGAAAATCAAGAACAGCTTCAATGTTTGCTCAATGGGTATTTGGTCAAAACAAAGAAGAAAAAATTATGACTGGTTCTTATAATGAAACATTATCAACAACATTTTCAAAAGCTGTTCGTAATGGCATTTCAGAAGCTAAGGGGGATAAAGATAAAATAGTTTATAGCGATATTTTCCCTGATGTTCGAATAAAACATGGGGATGGAGCTATGAATCTTTGGAGCTTAGAAGGTGGATATAATAACTATCTTGCAACTTCTCCTACTGGAACGGCAACAGGTTTTGGTGCTTCGTTATTAATTATAGATGACTTGATTAAAAACGCAGAAGAAGCCTTTAACGAAAGCGTTCTTGATAAACATTGGGAATGGTTTACTAACACTATGCTTTCTCGTTTAGAAGAGGGCGGAAAAATCATAATTATTATGACTCGTTGGTCGTCAAAAGACTTAGCTGGCAGAGCGTTGGAGCATTTTAAAGAAGAAGGTAAAAAAGTCCGTCACATCAATATGAAAGCTTTACAAGATGACGGAACCATGCTTTGTGATGAAATTTTGAGTCGTAAATCTTATGAAAGTAAAGTACGAGCAATGAGTCCTGAAATTGCATCTGCTAACTATCAACAGGAACCTATTGATATGAAAGGTCGATTGTATAGTTCATTTAAAACGTATGATGGCGAATTACCAGAGTTTAAGGAAATCAAGAACTATACTGATACTGCTGATACTGGCGATGATTTCTTATGTTCAATCAACTACGGTGTTACGTTCAATAATGAAGCGTACGTTCTTGATATACTATACACAAAAGCCCCTATGGAAGAAACAGAACCAGCAACAGCTAAGATGTTGTATGAAGGTAAAGTTAATTGGGCTGACATTGAATCCAATAATGGTGGGCGTGGTTTTGCTCGTTCCGTTGAAAGGATTTTGAAAGAACAATACAGGTCGAATTTTACTCGTGTGGAATCATTCTATCAATCTAAAAATAAACAAGCTCGAATACTTTCAAATGCTACTTGGGTAATGGATCATATTTATTTTCCTGCCGATTGGCGTTATCGTTGGCCCGAATACTTCAAAGCTATGACCGAATATCAACGAGAGGGCAAAAACAAACATGATGATGCACCAGACGCTACAACAGGAATTGCAGAAAAGATAAATCAAGGAAATGTATTCAGTTTTGACTAGAAAGAAGGTGAATGTATGGGAGCCGCTTATTTTCCGTATCAAGGAGCAGTTACAGAAACAGATAAATTAAAAAACGTAATCGCAAACGGAAATAAAG
>JAAYHP010000400.1 GCA_012735355.1 Lysinibacillus sp.
AAAAAGAATATGTAAGAGCGAAGCTTTCAGAAGAAAAAGCTGGTTCTATTTTCCGTCAACGTAAAATAGACGTAGAACCAGTTTTTGGATTCTTGAAGGCTAATTTGCGTTTCACTCGATTTTCCGTTCGAGGAAAATCGAAAGTGGAAAATGAAATGGGCATTGCCTTAATGGCCGTGAATTTACGAAAATACACGGCCAACAAAGATCAACTAACCAAAAATAATGGGGATAAATGGAAAAAGGAGAATTTGAGTTGGCTCAAATTCTCCTTTTTCCTATCTAGAAGCTAGTTTTGTCCCAGCCTCTTTATTTTTGTCACAACCTTTTTTACTATTTGGACAAGCCCTTTTTGTTTTTTTCGAACCTTATTTATTTTTCTTCAATTTTAAAACGATTTCTTCATCAGGTGTGACGTAGACGGTTTTTTGCTCAAAATAAATGACAAAGCCTGGTTTAGCTCCATTCGGTTTTTTCACATGTCGAATCTTCGTATAATCGACAGGAACGGAAGATGACTCCCTCGCTTTACTAAAATAGGCGCTCAATATAGCAGCTTCTTGTAAAGTTTGTTCATCCGGATCCTCTGAATGAATAACGACGTGAGAGCCTGGAATGTCTTTCGTATGAAGCCATGTATCCGTCTTTTTAGCTAACTTAAAAGTTAAATAGTCGTTCTGTTTATTGTTTTTTCCGACGGATATAGGGATGCCAGTCGAAGAAATAAACTTTTCTGGAGTCGGTTTTGATTGTTTTTGCTTTTGTTTTTTATTGCGCTTTCTTAAATACCCTTCGTCTGCCAACTCTTCTCGAATTTCTTCGATATCCGTTGGGCTTGCGTGGGTGATTTGGCTTATTAGCATTTCAAAATATTTTATTTCTTCTTCTGTCTTTTCAATTTGCTCCTGCACCATAATGAGGGCATTTTTAGCTTTATTGTATTTTGTGTAATATTGTTGCGCATTTTCCACCGGCGTTTTTCTTTCATCTAGAGGAATGGTAATTTGTTCACCATCTTCAGAGTAATAATTCGTTACCGTCACTTCTTTCATGCCCTTTTCAAATTGATTAATATTTGCCATTAGCAATTCGCCGTATAGCTGAAATTGGTCTAATTTATTCGCCCGTTCTAAATCTTTATGAAGTTTTTTTAATTTCAGTTGCAATTTATTCATTTCATTTTGAAGAAATCGTTCCAAATCTCCCGCTTGTTGCTTAACCCGTTCCCGTTCTGCACGGGCGTAAAATACCCGGTCAAGGAGGGAACTTAAATTGTCGTAGTTCGTTACCTTTCCTTTTAAATGGGTAATATTTGTAGGGGAGAAATATGGTTTACCATCCACTTCTAAATATGTCGGGTTCGTGCTACTAATTATTTCTTGCATAAAAGTCCGGAACGTTTCAATGACTTCTCCATCTTTCATTCGATTTAATAATTCACTTGCATGAAATGGGGAGAAACCAGCAAAATGAGCCACCACTTCTTTCACTGTTTTTTCAATGGAGAAAAACTCCAAAATTTCATCGTTTGTCGCTTCATTAGGATTTACTTTTTGTTGTGCTGGTGGAAGCACGTAATCAAATCCAGGTAAAATTGTACGATAGCTGTTCATAGATGGAGGTAGGTGTTTTAACCCATCGATAATTTTATTCGTTTCTTCATCAACTAATATGAGATTGCTATGTCTACCCATAATTTCAATAATTAGTTTTCGATAAACTTTATCGCCAATTTCGTTTCTACTTTCAATTAAAAACGAAATGATTCGCTCAAATCCGTCATGCTGAATAGCTGTAATAAATCCACCCTCAATATGTTTGCGAAGGAGCATGCAAAACATCGGTGGTTCTTGGGGATTTTCAATCGTTTCCTTTGTTAAATGTACTCGAGCATAGGAAGGGTGAATGGAAAATAATAATTTTTCATTTTTGCCTTTTGCTCGGACATGGACTACCACTTCCAGCGCATTTGGTTGATGAACTTTAGAAATTCGCCCAGATTCAAGGCTTTTAAGTTCATTTGTCATCGCTACTGTAAATAATCCATCAAATGCCATAACTGGTTCCTCTTTTCTTAAAAAATCATTGATATATTATTTTATCATTTTTCTTTAGATTTGCATGAAAACTCCTTCAAATAGTTAATTTTATTCAATTTTGAAAGATATTATAGGAAAATACTGACACTGTTCATTAATTGATTTATTCTGAAATTGAACAGTGGTCAAATCCCTTTAAAACAACGAGATGAAGCAAGTAGGAGGCATATAAATGGCAAGAGATGCATCAAAGCCTGCTTTAACACAACAAATG
>JAAYHP010000401.1 GCA_012735355.1 Lysinibacillus sp.
CGTGGAAAGCGTCCCCGGAACGGAAATCAATTTTCAGTTTAATATCAAAAACTCATCATTTTCTTTTAAGAGAAAATGATGAGTTTTTACTTTTGTCCCAACCTCTTTTAATTTATCTCTATAATTAAGCCGGAATGACATCCACTAATTTCTTATCAGATAATAATATTTCTTTAAGTCTTGCTTTAGCTCGGAATAATCTTGACTTTACAGTACCGATGGACACTTTCATGATTTCAGAAATCTCCGCTAAGGAATATTGATCCACATAAAAGTACCATAAAGTTTTTTGATAAATCACATCTAATTGTTTCATTTTTTCTTGAACAATTTTTGTGATCGCCACTTTTTCCACTTGTTCTTCAGTAGAAATTTCATTATTTGGAACCAAATCAAGTATTGGAACGTCTAATGTTTCAGGTTGATTTAAAACGTACTTACTTCTGCGTACATTTTTTCGATAACGATCGCGGAACGTATTCATTGTAATCGTTGTTAACCATGCTTTAATATGGTCCACTTGTTCAACTTGTTTTTCGTTGCGAACTACTTTCACCCAAACTTCTTGCACTATGTCTTCCGCTTCTTGCGGATTGCGTGTTAATTTTAAACATAAATGATATATATAACGATTAAATTCTTCGTAAATTTCACATAATTTATCACTCATCTTTAAATCCTCCGTCATTGTACTTTCTGAATATATTTTCCCAAAAATATGTATTACACTCTATCGGATTAGCTTTCAATTACATTACATTCGTGTAAGATTTCTGTTATGTTTCTGCATCTTTTATTTACCTTCGAATATTTGAATGACCGACTGAAATTTCCATTTTTGTGATATACTTTTATTTAAAATGTTCTACGAATTGAGGGATTTTAAATGACTTTCAACAGCTTCGAAGATTACTTCAAAAAAAATCGCAAAAAACATTTACAACAACTCTTTGAATTTCTAAAGATACCTAGCATCAGTTCCCTTTCTGAGCATAAAAAGGATATGGAAACATGTGCACTTTGGTTAAAAGATCATTTGGAACAATTAAAAATTGAAAATGTCTCCATCGATCACACTGCTGGTCATCCAGTCGTTTACGGTGAATGGCTTCATGCAGAAGGAAAACCAACCGTATTATTTTACGGCCATTATGACGTTCAACCGGTAGACCCTCTCCATTTGTGGGAGTCGGAACCTTTCAAACCTGAAATCCGTGATGATAAGTTGTATGCACGGGGAGCTTCCGATGATAAAGGACAAGTATTTATGCAGCTAAAAGTGATTGAAGCACTATTCGCCATCCTCGGCACTCTACCTGTAAATGTAAAATTTCTATATGAAGGTGAAGAAGAAATCGGAAGCCCTCACCTTCCTTCATATGTTGAAGAAAATAAAGAGAAATTATCAGCAGATTTTATTTTAATTTCAGATACGAGCATGTACGCACCTGGAAAGCCAGCGATTTGTTATGGATTGCGCGGCCTTGCTGGTGTACAAATTGATGTGCTTGGAGCTAAAGGAGATCTTCATTCAGGTCTTTATGGTGGTGGTGTGCAAAATGCCATCCATGCATTAGTGGAACTTCTCGCTTCTTTCCGTAACGATGAAGGTGTTATTCAAGTAGAAGGGTTTTATGATGACGTACTTCCTTTAAGCGAAGAAGAACGAAAAGCCTATGCTTCCCTTCCTTTCGATGAAGAAGCTTTAAAGAAAGAAATTGGTGTGAAAGAATTATTCGGAGAGAAGGGTTACTCTTATATCGAACGGACTTGGGCTCGCCCTACCCTTGAAATTAACGGCATTACTGGCGGCTTTACTGGTGAAGGAATCAAAACCGTATTACCAAATGAAGCTAGCGTGAAAATTACTTGCCGTCTCGTACCTAATCAAGACCCGGACAAAATCGTCGCCCTTTTACGTCAACACATTGAAAAGCATACTCCTAAAGGGGTAACAATTACTGTAACGGAATTTGATAAAGGTGCACCTTACATTACACCCTTCGATCATCCATTAATTCAGACAGCAAGCCACTCTTACGAAAAAGTATATAAAGTCCCTACCGCTTTTACCCGCGGAGGAGGTTCTATACCGATTGTCGCCTCCTTTGATGAAATATTGAATATTCCTGTTGTACTAATGGGATTCGGCTTAGATACGGAAAATTTCCATGCACCAAATGAACACTTCCATTTAGCAAACTTTGATAAAGGGTTGCTTGTACTAACCGACTTTTTATGCGAGGTTTCGAACTTGCAATTATAACATTTTACGCATATTCATACCAAATTTAAATAATAATAATGATATACTTCACAAGATTTCAATAGAAACAGTTTAAGGAATTGGTACTGTTTACATTCATTTTAAAAAGACATAAAATAACAGTTAGATTGTCAAATATTGTATACATCTTGATAACGAATTGGAGCGTATAATATAAATGAGGAAGAAATGCCCATAAATTTTCTCTAAGGTATTTCTTCCTTTCTTTACAAAGAGAGGTGACGAAATGAACGTTAAACTTCATCATTTAACAAGTCTTGAATCGCGCATCGTAAACCTCTATTCAGATGGAAAATATGCAGAAGCGATTGAAGTAGCAGAAGAACTGTTGCACACTGCCAAAGAAAAGCAAAATACAAAAGCGATGATGAACGCATATTTAAATCTTGCCAATTGCTATTATTATTTGGGTGAAATAGAAACGGCCTTTGAGAACATTCTTGAATATAAAATGCTGTGCGATGAATATGGTGATGATCGTGATAAATTCTACCTCTATCATTTAAGTGCACTAATTTATGAATATGAAGAAAATTATGAAGATGCAAAAGAAGCAACTCAGCATTGTATACAACTAGCGTTGGAGCTAGAGATGTATTATGCTGCAAGTACCAGTTATAATACATACAGCTATTATTTATTACAAGAGGAAAAATACGAAGAAGCATTGGAATTTGCACTTAAAGCATTGAGGCTTGCAGTGGAACATTGCCCAAGCGAAGTACTATTGCAATGCCACATCTATTTTCATATTACATCTTGCCATATTGCAATGAATAATCTGTCAAAGGCAGAAAAAATCATTAACGATCTTGAAATGAACCAGTATATTAATAATTCCCTTCATAATAAAGCCCATTTTCTTCTAATAAAAGCCGAATTGTATCGGCAAAAAGGGGATTTTGAAAAGGCATTAAAACTATTAAATGAATCTTACATTATTTACTCTGAACATCATGATGGTGCAAAAATTAAAAAGGTTTTGAAAGCGGTTTCGGAAATTTACGAACTTCTTGGAGACTATAAAAAATCTTACCAATCGATGAAAGAATACTTAAAAATTACAGAAAAAAGATCTTCCCTTCGCTTATCCGCAAAAATGAGAGAATTGGATATTAAAAAAAGCATTAAAGCAATTGAGAAACGGGCAAATGTTGATGGTTTAACGGGAGTGTATAATCGTTACTTTTTAGAAACAACATGTAATAATTGGCTGAAAGAAGCAAAAGAAGTTAAAAAACACATATGTTGCATCGTAGTGGATATCGATTCCTTCAAAAACATTAATGATACTTTTGGGCATTTATTAGGTGATGAAGTGATTAAAGAGGTTGGACAAGCCTGTTTAAATGTCGCGAATGAAGATAAAGAAAATATCATCGTCGGTCGTTATGGCGGTGATGAATTTGTTGTAATTTTTAAAGACTACCCATCCCATTCAATTATTGAAAAGGCAAAGCAACTATATAACGAAATTACGTCAGTCAAAGTAAAGTATTTGAATAACGAAATTAAAGTAACACCTAGTATTGGCGTCGTTTGTACAGATAGCCTTCCTTCTGCAAAAAAATTTACCCAGCTTTTTCGAGTAGCTGACCAAGCACTATACATGGCAAAAAGACAAGGAAAAAATCAAATAGTCTACCTCTCAAAAGAAAATTGCAGACTTTATTAATGAAGTCAGGTACTTTCATAAGTACCTGGCTATATTTTTTCTAATAACGATACATTAATTGTGAACCATTTCACATAAAATAGGCTGGTACACTAATGCGTCCAGCCTACTTTACGACCTTAAAGCTTTATATATATAAACATAGGGGAGGTTTTATATATCAGTCGAACAAGCTTTTACAAGGTTCTAATGAGCTTACTATCCACTTTCACTAAAAGAGCGATTTTTTACAACAGCAACATTGCTGTTCCCTGTTGCATAAAATAATATATCACCCGCATAAAATTTTGTATATCCACAGAACATAAATGTCGCATTTTTATCATATTTTCATTCACACTTTTGTAACATTTTATTTTCATATAACGATTTCTATATTTGGAATAGTACATATAATCAGTTTAATGAGAACGTTTTCATTATATCACAATTGTAAATTTTATTAAACCACAGTAAACTTTTTATTACTTTTTTGATTTAATAAAAAAAAGAGGTTGGGACAAAAGTAAAAACTCATCATTTTCTCTTAAAAGAAAATGATGAGTTTTTGATATTAAAC
>JAAYHP010000402.1 GCA_012735355.1 Lysinibacillus sp.
AGGTAGGAGAGGCTTCACATTAAAGGAGAATTTGAGCTTGCATCGAATTCTCCTTCCTTTTTCTATAAAATAAAAGGACGTTCTAAACAGCCTTTACATTCATAATATTCCTCAAATAACTTCATATCCCCTCTTGTTACATTAGAATAATTTTAAAAATAACAAATATTCAAAAAATACCCAATAGTAAAAATAAATAGTAATTTTTGGATACCTTGATGTAATAATGTTTCTAATGTATTATCTTAGTAAATTATTTCAAAGTAGGATAATTTGAAATATATGCAATATATAAGTTTGTTTTACTAGTATAATAATATACACTAAAATAATATTATATCAAAATTAATTAGTAATAATAGAAAGAGGTTCCATAATGAAACGAAGTTTTTCGTTGTTAAGTAGTTTAAGATCAAAATTAATTTTTGCTTTTGCTTTAGTATTAATTGTTCCTTCCATAATTATTGGTCTATCTGCATTTTTCACTGCTAAGGAAACAGTGGAAGAAGAGATGTTGGAAGGGATCGAAGGAAATTTAAAATTATTAGATTCTTCAGTTATGAATGTAATACAGTCGAAAATCCATGACATGGAATATTTTTCAAAAATCTTTACTTCAGAGTCGTATAAAGAGGAGAATATTCTTAATTTACGTGAAACCTTAAATGAATATTTGCAGTTGCATCCAGATACGGAAAATATATTTGTCGGAACACAAGATGGATTAATTGTAATGGAGCCTAATATTGATTTAGGTGAAGACTTTGACCCTAGAGAAAGAAGTTGGTATAGCGATGCCATAAAAAATAGTGGAGATGTGGTAATATCCGAACCATATGTTTCTGCTAGTAATGGGAATGTAGTAGTAACAGTTTCTAAATCATTGAATGATGGTTCAGGTGTAGTAGGTATTGATATTCATTTAAGTTATTTACAAGAATTAGCGAATCAAATTGAAATTGGAGAAAATGGCTTTACATCCATTCTAGATGCACAAGGGAAATTTATTGTCCATCCAATTTATGAGGCTGGAAGTAAGGTAGAAGATCTATTTTATAACGAATTGTATAACAATGAGCAAGGGCAGTTTACTTATGTGTTAGATGGTGAAGAAAAAATATTGGCTTATACAACAAATGAATTGACAGGTTGGAAATTAACAGGAAACTTATATACGACTGAAATCAAGGAAGCTGCAGCACCAATCTTCAAAAAAACGCTATTCATTATTGTCGTTTCCATCTTTGTAGGAGCGATTATAGTTTCCATTATTATACGACTAATTGTTCGACCAATTCAGAAGTTAATTGAAAAGGTGAAAACGATAAGTGAAGGGGATTTAACTGAAACGATAGAAGTTGAGTCGGATGATGATATAGGTCAGTTAACTTTCGCCTTTAAGGAGATGCAAGAAAGCTTAAAAATGTTAGTGAAAGATGTTGAAAGAAAAGCATTACAAGTTGCATCTTCTTCAGAAGAATTAAGTGCAAGTACAGAACACACTGTCATGGTAACAGAACAAGTATCAGATTCAATCCAAGAAGTTGCGAGTAGTGCTGAAAAACAAACCTATGATGTAGAAGTGGCAGCAAAGGCATTAGCGGATATTTCGAATGGTGTCACACTTATTGCTGAACGGGCGAAGCATGTATTGCAACTAGCTCAACATACTACGAATCAAGCTGAAATTGGTGGTCAAGCGGTTACGAATACAGTGAATCAAATGAATTCGATTCATCACTCTGTAAGTAAATCGAATGAGATTATTTCTTCTTTATCTGGACGTTCGAAAGAAGTATATGCCATTTTGAACGCTATTACAGAGATTGCTGATCAAACGAATCTTCTTGCCCTTAATGCGGCCATTGAAGCGGCAAGAGCTGGGGAGCATGGAAAAGGGTTTGCAGTCGTTGCCGAGGAAGTGCGTAAACTGGCAGAACAATCCCAAGCATCTGCAAAAGAAATTCAAGAAATCGTTGAAGGAATTTTACAAGATACAGAAAATTCAGTCAATATTATGGAGCAAGTGACGATGGAAGTACAACAAGGAGTGAACGTCACGAACGAAGCCATTGAGAAGTTTCAGCAAATTCTTCAAAGCACAAAACAAATTACACCGGAAATGGAAGAGATTTCTGAAACTACTCAACAAATTTCGGAAGAAGTTCAAATGGTTTCAGCGACGACAAATGATCTTTCGAATATTGCCCAATCCAATGCAGCAACCTCTCAAGAGGTAGCGGCAGCGACGGAAGAGCAATTAGCATCTATGGAAGAAATATCTTCCTCAGCCAAATCTCTTTCTTACATGGCAGACGAATTAAACAAATTGATTTCGAAGTTTAAATATTAATAAATATTTGTGAATGGAAAGGAGGTTGGGACATATAGCTAATTTAATTAAGAATCAGAGAAGAAGCATAGTAAAAAAATGATATGCAACGAAAATTGATTGGAGTGACGGGGCGACTCCAACGGGAACCGCCCGAAACTCGAGACCCCGCAGGAGCGAGGAAC
>JAAYHP010000403.1 GCA_012735355.1 Lysinibacillus sp.
CTATCAATCCCTACTCGAATTCGATTAAAGTTTTGCGTTCCGAGATGTTGAATTAAAGATTTAATACCGTTATGACCACCTGCACTCCCTTTTTGTCGTAACCGGAGTTTTCCTGTTTCTAAATCCAAGTCATCGTAAATAACGATGATATCTTCAATATCTATATCAAAATAATCCATCATCGGACGAACACATTCTCCAGATAGGTTCATATAAGTTAATGGTTTTAACAACATTACTTTTCCTTCTGGTCGATGAATTGTCGTATACATGCCATTAAATTTCATTTGGTTTAATGTTGTACCCCATTTTTCAGCTAATCGATCGATACACATAAAACCAATATTGTGACGAGTACGGTCATATTTACTTCCTGGATTTCCCAAGCCTACAATGAGTTTCATGATATCCTTCCTTTTCTCCTAATCGTTGCTTATTTTATCACATAAATAAAAAAACTGCTCCTTATTTACGAAATATAGGAGCAGCTTTCGTTCAATGATATGTTAAGCTTGTGATTCAGGAGCTTCTGTTGCCTTGATGTCTTGGTTATCATCGTCACCTTGTCCTGCGTCACGAGCAGTTGCCGGTGGCGTCACTGTAAAGAGTGTCGCGTCATCTCCTTCTAAAACTTCATAAGGTACTTTTTCTCTAATATCGCTTACAAAAATCGTATCACCAATGCCGAGAGTAGTAATATCAACATCAATTTTTTCAGGCATTTCAGCTGGCTTCACCTTTATTTTTAACACATTTAATATTTGCGTTAATACTCCGCCTTCTTTCACACCAACTGATTCACCAACGGCATTGATTGGTACGTCTACCTCAATTTCTTCTTCCATATTCACCGATTAAAAATCAACATGTTTTACGTGGCCCTTCAAAGCACATCTTTGTACTTCCGTAATAAGGGCTTTTACTCTTTTTCCTTCAATATCAATATCGAAAACACTCGCTCTTCCTCTCTTTTGAACTTCCTTTGCAATCTCTTTATAATCGATAGCAATTGGAGTGTTTTCAATATTATAGCCGTAAATAACGGCCGGTAACTTTCCTCCTTTTCTAAGTTGGGTAAGTTCTGAACGAACACCAGTCTTGCGTTTTGTTGCTTGCAATACCGTACTCACAATCATCAACCCCTTCTTTAGAAAATTTCGGACTACAATATCCATTATAGACCATTTTCAGAAACTTTCCAAAAATCCAACTACATAAGATCGTTGGCAAGTATCAGTTTCATTTTGTCCAAAAATCCGTTTTTTTAATAAAAAAATGTAGACAAATTCGAAAACGAAAATGTCTACATTGTCTTTTACATGTATTTAATTAATCAAATAATGTACTTACAGATTTATTTTCATAAATACGAGAAATCGCTTCTGCCATTAATGGTGCCACAGATAATTGTGTAATTTTCGGAATCATTTTTTCCTCTGGTAATTGAATTGTATTTGTTACAACTAATTCTTTGATCACAGAGTTTTGAATGCGTTCAATGGCAGGGCCTGACAGTACTGGGTGTGAACAACAAGCATATACTTCTTTCGCGCCATTTTCCATTAATGCATCAGCACCGATTGTAATCGTTCCTGCAGTGTCGATAATATCATCAATTAAAATACAAGTTTTTCCTTCTACATTACCAACAATATTCATTACTTCCGCCACATTCGGCTTTGGACGGCGTTTATCGATAATGGCAATTGGTGCTTTTAAGAATTCTGCCATTTTACGAGCACGAGTTACACCGCCGTGGTCCGGTGAAACAACTACTACATCGCCTTCTGGGAAGTTTTTCGTGTTAAAGTAGTCAGAGAGTAACTTCACAGCCAGTAAATGATCGATTAAAATATCGAAGAAACCTTGAATTTGAGGAGCATGTAAATCTAACATAATCACACGAGTTGCTCCAGCAGTTTCCAATAAGTTTGCAACTAATTTTGCAGTGATCGGTCCACGCGCTTTTGCTTTACGGTCTTGACGAGCATATCCATAATAAGGAATCACTACATTTACTGTTTTTGCAGAAGCACGTTTTACAGCATCAATCATAATTAATAATTCCATTAAATGTTCATTTACTGGTTGAGAAGTTGATTGAACGATAAATACGTCACAACCGCGAATACTTTCTTCAATATTGATTTGAATTTCTCCATCGCTAAAATGTTTTACTGAAGATTTTCCAAGTTCTACTCCCATTAAGTTTGCAATTTCTTGTGCTAATGGTAAGTTAGAATTTAATGAAAAGATTTTTAATTTTGAATCAGCGTATGAATACGGCATGATGGCCTCCCTAAATATACTTTTATTTTAATTTTTTAGCATAACCTATTTTATTTTCTTGTTTTGCTCGAGCAATTGCTAGTGAATCTTCTGGTACTTCCTTTGTAATTGTTGAACCTGCAGCAACAAATGAACCTTCTCTTAATGTGACAGGAGCTACCAAATTAGAATTACAACCAACAAATACATTGTCTTCAATAATTGTTTTATGCTTATTTTTACCGTCGTAGTTTACAGTAATTGAACCACAACCGATATTAACATTATTCCCTACTTCAGCATCACCAATATAGCTTAGATGAGAAACTTTTGTATCATCACCTAATGTGCTTTTCTTCACTTCCACAAAGTTACCAATCTTCACATGATTACCTAATTGCGCTTCTGGTCTTAAATGGGCAAATGGTCCGACTGAAGTATCTTCACCTATTGAACTTTCCTGTACCACTGAATATTTAACAATCGAGCGATTACCAACGTTGCTACTATGAATTTGGCTATTTGGTCCAATTATACAATCTTCTCCAATTACAGTTTTCCCTTCAATAACAACGCCTGGATAAATGATTGTATCGCGACCAATTTCTGCATCAATACTAATATGAGTCATTTGTGGGTTAATGATTGTCACCCCATTTGCCATATGTTTCTTATTGATGCGATCGCGCATAATTTCTTCAGCTTGAGATAAAGCGATGCGATCATTTACACCTAACGTTTCATTGAAATCATCTGAAACATATGCTGTAACAATTTCACCTTGCTGTTTCAAAATTTCAATTACATCTGGCAAATAATATTCACCTTGAGCATTGTCATTTTTCACAAGTTTTAATGCTTCAAATAAGGATTTATTGTCAAAACAATAAGTGCCTGTGTTAATCTCCTTCACAAGACGTTGTTCTACAGTAGCATCTTTGTGCTCTACAATTTGTGCTACTTGACCTTCATCATTACGAATCACTCGGCCATAGCCGGTAGGATCATCTGCAATCGCAGTTAATATAGTCGCTTTTGCTTTTTGTGATACATGATGTTCAAATAAGGCTTTCATTGTCTCTGGGCGAATTAATGGTGTGTCTCCACAAACTACTAATGTAGTTCCTTCTAAATTACCTAGTATCGTTTCCGCCTGCATCACTGCATGGGCTGTTCCAAGTTGCTCCGATTGAAGTATATATTCACTTTTAACACCAAGTTGTTCTTTTACTTTATCAGCACCATGACCAACAATTGTTACAATACGTTTAACATCTAATGTTAATATATTGTCTACAACATGTTCAACCATTGGCTTTCCACATACTGGATGTAAAACTTTATATAGTTTGGACTTCATGCGAGTTCCTTGGCCTGCAGCCAGCACGATCGCAAAAATGTTCGTCATGCTAAGTCCTCCAATTTAAGCTCATGTTCTCTTATGACTATATAGTAATTTTGTTCGATTTTCAAGATATTGAAAGGCTGACAAAACATTGTCACCATTCCCTTCTTTCATATTTTGTATCTTCTTTTTACATAGTATTATTTAAAAAATTTATTATGAAAATGCCTGTTTTTATTTAGTTATATATTTCCTTTATCTAATAAAATAAAGTGTCCCAAGAGTAAAAAGTTCACTCTTGGGACACTTTATTTTAAGCATTCGCTTCTTCTAATTGAGTTTCTTCTTTCGCTTCGCCAGCTGCATGATAAGCTGCCAACACCACTTCTTGAATTTTGTTGCGTGTGTCAGAATTAATCGGGTGTGCAATATCGCGGAATTCTCCATCCGGTGTTCGTTTACTAGGCATAGCTACGAATAAACCGTTATTCCCATCAATCACTCGAATATCATGCACAACAAACTCATCATCTAGTGTGATGGAAGCAATTGCACGCATGCGCCCATCTGTTTGCACGCGTCGAAGTCTTACGTCAGTAACTTCCATTCTATCACTCCTCTCTTCCTCTAGGATGCCTTTAAGATTATTCAATTCTACAAAACTTTTAAAATTCCTTCTTTCTGTTTGGAAAATTTTCGAAAAATTTGAAAGTATTTTTGCCTTTGTTAATAAGTTGCTGTTTATTTATAATAACCATTTTTAAAAATAAAAAAGAGGTTGGGACATATAGCTAATTTAATTAAGAATCAGTGAAGAAGCATAGTAAA
>JAAYHP010000404.1 GCA_012735355.1 Lysinibacillus sp.
GAAAACGTACGCATTTCCAATAATATGTATATTTTATGGCTTTAAAATACTTGTGTACAAATAAGACATTATCGTGGTATTATGTTAAAACTATTTCGAAAAAAATATTCAAATAATTTGGAAAAGAGGTTTTTTATAATGCCACAATTAGTTGCCTTGGTTATTTTGCTATTAATCTTATATATAGGAGAATTTATTTCTATTCGTACGAAAGCATGGATTCCTTCCGTATTCATTAGTGCAATACTGTTTCTACTAGGATATTGGACATTCTTCCCACAAGATATTGTTCAAATAGCCGGGATTCCAAATGTTGTTGCAACATTACTTATATTTTTACTAATCGTAAATATGGGAACCCTTCTTTCCGTTAAAGAGCTAGTTGCGCAGTGGAAGACAGTCATTATTTCATTATCGGGTATTTTAGGAATCATCGTTATTTTATTCGGCATTGGTTCTTTGATTTTCGACATGAATACAGTCATTGTTGCAATACCGCCATTAGTTGGAGGAGTCGTTTCATCCTTAATTATGTCAGAAGGTGCTCAAGCAGCGGGACTTACGGCTTTATCAGTATTCGCCATCATTATTTATGTGATGCAAGGGTTCGCTGGGTATCCGCTAACATCTATAGTGTTAAAACGTGAAGGTAAGCGGGTGTTACAGCAGTATAGGAATGGTGAATTAGCTATTGAAACGAGTACAGATGAAGCATCATCAACTGAAACTAATTCCTCGAAGGGCTTAAAGATTTTCCAAGTGCCGGAAAAATATAATACGGATTATTTGAAAATTTTTAAAATTGCGATTGTTGCTTGTTTAGCATATCTTACTTCGGTGTTTTTAGCACCAGTAGTTGAAATTAATGCAGAATAGGGAGCAGATAACTATAACGTAAGGAATGCAACGGACAAAATAGCATTCTTAAAAAATGGAGGATTTAAAGTATGATTAATGAAAAAATAAAAAAAGGAATTCAACAATATAGTGAAGAATTAACAGCTATTCGTCGTAAATTACACAGTGAACCAGAATTATCATGGGAAGAATATGAAACAACTAAATTTGTTTCATCTTATTTAACAGAGTTAGGAATCGAACATCGTAAAACCGAACCAACAGGTGTGATTGCAGAAATTAAAGGTGGAAAGCCAGGAAAAACCGTTGCATTACGTGCTGATATGGATGCTCTTCCAGTTGAAGAGTTAAACACGGACCTTCCTTATACTTCCAAGGTGAAAGGAAAAATGCACGCGTGTGGTCACGATACACATACAGCGATGTTACTTATTGCAGCAAAAGTATTAAATGAAAATAAAGATGAGCTTCAAGGAAATGTCCGTTTCATTTTCCAACCTGCTGAAGAAACGGGAAGAGGTGCAGGAAAAATGGTTGAGCAAGGAGCTATGGAAGGGGTAGACAATGTATTTGGTATACATATTTGGTCTCAAATGCCGGTAAACAAAGTTTCTTGTATTGCAGGACCATCCTTCGCTTCAACTGACGTTTTTACCGTTTCATTTAAAGGGCGAGGTGGTCATGGTGCAATGCCACATGGTACGATTGATGCAGCGGTAGTTGCTTCTTCATTTGTGATGAACGTCCAATCCGTCGTTTCAAGAACGATTGATCCACAACAACCAGCTGTCGTTACAATTGGGAAAATGGATGTGGGCACACGTTTTAATGTGATAGCGGAAAATGCTGTCATTGAAGGTACAGTACGCTGTTTTGATGCATCTACTCAAGATCATATTGAAAAACAATTGCAAATTTACGCTGAAAATGTGGCAAATATTTATGGTGCTACATCGAAAGTAGATTACCAACGAGTAACTCATGCAGTAATTAATGAAGAGGAAAGTGCAAAATTGGTACAGCGAGTGGCTGCCGAAAGCTTTGGAGAAGAAACAGTTTATTATGAAAAACCGACGATGGGGGGAGAAGATTTTAGTAGCTATTTAGAAAAAGCGCCAGGATGCTTTGCTTTAGTCGGTTCTGGTAATCCTGAAAAGGATACGGAATGGGCCCACCATCACGGTAAATTTAATGTGGACGAAGATGCCCTTGCAACAGGAGCAGAATTATACGCCCAATACGCATGGGCTTACTTAACTCAATAAAGAACAAAGTTATATAAAAAGGAGACCGGGACAAAAGTCGATTTTCTTTAAGAAATGAGGCGAAATTATAGTAAAGAGTTGATATGTATTAAAAATTGATTGGAGTGACGGGGCGAGTCGCTGTCGCACAGGCAGAGCTTTCCAGCGGGAATAGCGTTACGCCTAGACATGCGCAGATGCGAGGCACGAGCATCAAGGAGGCTGAGGCCACGCCCGCGGAAGCGTCCCTGGAACGGAAATCAATTTTCAGTTAAATATCAAAAACTCATCATTTTCTCTTAAGAGAAAATGATGAGTTTTTACTTTTGTTTAAATTAAAGTTTAACAACGTTAGAAGCTTGTGGACCACGGTTGCCTTCTTCAATTGTGAATTCAACTTTTTGACCTTCTTCTAAAGTTTTGAAGCCTTCACCTTGAATTGCTGAGAAGTGAACGAATACGTCGTTTCCACCTTCTACTTCAATAAAGCCAAAACCTTTTTCTGAGTTAAACCATTTTACTGTACCTTGAGTCATTGATAAATAACCTCCAAATTGAAAATTGAATAATTATATTTCTTCAGACTAAAAAAATTCACACATTACAAAAGTTACCGAACGAACACGATTACCTTTGTAATATGTGAATTCATTAGATAGAAGCAATATAATTACTTCATTAATAATACACCAAATTTAATGTTTTTAAAAGAATAATTTTCCCGATTCATCATGAAAAGGTGAAACAACTTATTATTTTTGGAATATGCTTACGTGCTTCCGAGTTTCTCTTATTTCCTCCATTATGATAAGATACTATTGAGAAATAATAAGGAGGACTTATTATGAATTACTTTGATGCCGTTAAACATCGTCGTTCCATTCACGCATTGGAAGATGTGGCGGTAGTGCCAGATGAAAAGGTCATTGAAATTGTAGAATTAGCTTTGAATCATACACCGACTGCTTTCAACGGTCAAGAAACTCGCGCGGTGGTGCTATTTGGTGAAAAACATCGGGAGTTGTGGAACGATGCAGAAAAAATTGCCCGTGAAAAACAAGGTGATGGAGATTTTTCTAGAACGGAAGAACGGATCAATGGTTTCTGTAATGGCCATGGTACGATTTTATTTTTCCAAGATACAGAAGTGATTCAAGGTTTCCAAGAAAAAATGCCTCATTTACATAATGAGTTTGACGTTTGGTCCCAGCAAAACCAAGGGATGCTTCAATATGTTATTTGGGCTGGTTTAGAAGCAGTAGGGTACGCTGCAAGCCTTCAACATATGGAAATGCATTTGAAACCAGAATGGAATATACCTAAAAGTTGGAAAATGATCGCTCAAATGCCTTTTGGAAAACAAGCACAACCCTTAAAAGATAAGAAAATCATCCCAGTAGAAGAAAAACTTATCGTTATAAGATAAAATAAATACGCAATGTTAAAAGCCACTTCAGAACATATTAATCGATTCGGTAAAGTGAATGGTCGTCAACGCTATCGCTGCAAGGCTTGTCGTAAAACATTTATGGATACTACTTAAAAGCGTTGCTTCTAAATACCTCGATAATTACTTAGCGTGGTTTTTATTTGTAGATGGTCATAGCAACGAAAGTACAAAACACAATATTAAAGAATTTTTATTAACTTCATTTACTTTTGAAATGACAGAAACATATCGTAGTTTACGGCTGTCGAAGTTTATTATTTAGTAGTTCAATGACTATTAAAGTTACTTTTAATAGAATTTAGAGCCACAGTTTAGTGGCTCTAAGTTTTATGTCTATTCTTTACAAAAATCTACAAATTTTTTTGCCTGTATTAAGGACATATCTGTTTGTTCTCTCACAAACTTCACCGCTTTAATTTCACCGACGGACTTTATTTTCTCTTTTACTGAGGCAATCAGTTCCTCATTATATATTTTAGTATAATCCACTTTTTTACACCTCCACTATTTTATAATACCGTATACGAATACTTTAACCTTTTAGTTTCAAATACATATTAATACAACTTAAAATTCGTCATATGCAAAACAACAATACCTACGAAAACTAGCCTTTTGTAAAAATAAAGAAACATTATTGTGAGGGTTCCATATTTATTAGATAAAAACAACAATTAAATTTAACAGAGCCTTTTGAATAGAAAAGTATAAAGAAGGGATAACATTTGCTATATTATTAATAAAAATACATATTGAAAGAAAGTGAGAAAACCTAAATGTATAAGGTTGGAGTTGTTGGTCCGAAGCGTTCAGTAGAGAAAATTATTCAATATATTAATCTACTTGATCATGATATTCAGTTCATCGGTTTTCCTTATAATACGGCTAACGAGACGATTGAAATATTAGAAAAACATCATCATGAAGCGGACTTTTGGCTGTTTTCAGGGAATATTCCGTATATCATTGCAAAGCAGTCAAAGCATTTTTGTACAGAACGGATGCAATTTATCCATATTTCTATAAATTCTTTCTACCGAGGAATATTAGAGTTGAGCCATCAATTAGGAAGATTTGCGAAAAGGGTGAGCATTGATACGTTGGATTTATTGGAACCAGACTATCAAGAAAAAATTGAAGAATTGGAAGGATTTTTAGATAAGCTTTATATAAAACGATTTTTACCAGAAACTTCAATTGCAGAAATTATTGATTATCATTTAGACCTTTGGAAGAAAAATGAAATTGATATTGTTATTACTGCTTATCCAATCGTTGAGGAGACTTTGAAAAAAAGAGGAATTCCTGTCTTTTGGGTTGGACCGATGGAGCAGGATATTTATTATACGTTTCAATTGTTGAGCGAAAAAATTCGCACGGTCTATTATAAAGAAACCCAAACGACAGCGTTAACCATTCAAATTAGAAATTTTACTGCGATAAAAAACCGCTATGAAAACGGCTATGGCATTCATTTTTTACGGTTGAAAATTTTAAAAATCCTCTTGCAAATTTGTGAAAAAATCGATGGTTATTTCGTTGAAGAAGAGAATGGACGTTTTTTTATTGTTTAGTTCGAGAGGAATCGTAGAACAAAATATAAATACTATTTATGAAATGATTCATCGGATGGAAGTAGAAGCAAATGAACCAGCTTTAGTTGGAATCGGACATGCAACAACGATATATTATGCAGAAAAATTTGCATCAAAGCAAAGTAATGTCCATTATGCTTTCATCTTCATCCATTATGTCGATGCTAGTACCAATTATTTCAGCAGTGTTATTAATTACTATCGGATGGCGTGCAATTTTCCTTATTGCAGGGGCGATTGGATTTATTATTGCTATTTTGTATTGGAAATTAGTGCCGAAAGATCGGAAGGTTCAATCGAAAGAAGATTCACCGATTGTAAAAGAAATTTTAAGTAAATTATTAAAGATGCCAGTCATGTGGATTTTAGTATTAGCCTACTTTACGATTTACGCGGTAATCTGGGGGTTGAACTCTTGGTTACCAACGTATTTAACCGATGTTCGAAATCTGGATTTATTGTCTATCGGTTGGTTACAAATGATTCCTGGTGTCATTATGATTCTTGCCATGTTACTGAGCGGGATTTTAATCGACAAATTAGATTTTAAAGTGTCAAAAATTATTGGTGCGATATCAGCTTTTTTACTAGCTGTATTTTTACTATTAATGTTTAATGCAAATTCCATTACGTTATTTATTACGTATCAATGTTTTGTCACGTTATTAATGACTTTCGTAGTGCTATTACTTCCATCATTTATCTTAAAGAAAATCCCAGCAGAGTATGGAGGAACTGCAATGGGTATGGCTAATACCGGTGGACAATTAGCTGGTTTCCTTACTCCAACGTTAATTGGTATGATGGTAAGGAGCGGGTTCGGTCTGTAACAAA
>JAAYHP010000405.1 GCA_012735355.1 Lysinibacillus sp.
AATAATGCCTCTATATTTTCCCTATTTGTTATACGAACTTTAAAAAAAAGTTCCCTCATACGAATTCTTTTTGGACCGATTTAAATTAAGAAAGGTGCGATAATTTCAATGCCAATCACAACAATCAACACCGTTAATAAAGCTTCAATATAAAAACCTGCTCCTACTGCGATACCAATCCCTGCAGCTCCCCAAACAATCGCAGCGGTCGTCAAACCTGTGATGCTATCATTTCCTCTTCGTAAAATAACTCCTGCACCTAAGAAACCAACACCGCTCACAATTTGTGCTGCAAGCCTCAATGGATCCATCGTAATATTGATATCATTTCGAGGAGGTGTACTATATGCAGTATCAATCGAAATGATTGTTAATAAACAACTATATGTAGAAATAACTAAACTCGTTTTTAATCCAACAGGCTTTTTCTTTAATTCTCTTTCAATTCCTAAAATCAAACTTAATACAGATGCAATAGCTAATTTAATAATAACTTCATTTCGAATGATTTCATCAAAAATAACCGAATCAATCCCCTCCTTTTTATTGCGATAAAACTTTATGCATGTAAAAATAATATTTGATGAAATAAAAAGCAATTAGAATAGGAGTCAAAATATAATGGAAAAACCACCTATACATCCTTATATTCCAATAATTATTGGTGTAATTTCAATTTCTTTTTCCGCCATTTTTGTAAAATTAGCTAATGCAGATTCAGGCGTGATTGCATTCTATAGAATGTTGTTTTCTGTGATTATTATGACTCCGCTATTTTTAAAAAATCATGTTCATGAAATCAAATTATTAGGTGCAAAAGATTGGATCTTTTCATCAATTGCTGGAATCTTTCTAGCATTTCATTTCATTTTATGGTTCGAATCATTAAACTACACTTCAGTGGCAAGTTCGACGGTTCTCGTAACGATGCAGCCCTTATTTGCATTTGTTGGGACTTACTTGTTTTTTCAAGAACGTATTTCAATGCAAGCAATTTTATCAGGGGTTATTGCAATTGCAGGAAGTGTATTAATTAGCTGGGGAGACTTTAAAGTAAGCGTTAGTGCTTTATTTGGCGATGTTTTAGCATTAATTGCCTGTGCATTCGTTACAGCTTATTTTTTGTTTGGACAAGATGTACGAAAGAGGTTATCTTTAATTACATATACGATGGTAGTTTATTCGATTAGTACCGTATGTTTATTTATTTATATCCTATTAAAAGGCGAAAGTTTTGGTCCTTATCCATTCATGACTTGGGTCTGGTTTTTATTGCTTGCTATTGTTCCGAATTTATTAGGTCATACATTATTTAATTGGTCGATTAAATGGGTCAGTACAAATGTAATATCCGTTGCGGTTTTATTTGAACCAATTGGAGCTGCCATATTAGCATCAATTATTTTCGGTGAAGAATTAATAGCAACCCAAATTATTGGAGGAATAGCTGTTATATTAGGAATAATGCTGTTTGTTATCGATATAAAATTTCTTAAATACTTTTTTAGAAAAAAGATTTGATTTTTAAAAAAGAATGTTATATACTATATCTTGTCCTTACGGAACAGAAATATTTAAAGAAAAAAAGATTTAAAAAAGTTGTTGACAACGACTTAGAGAAATGTTATTATATAAAAGTTGTTGTCGCAAACAACAAAAAGAAATGAACTTTGAAAACTGAACAACAAAACGTTAATGAATAAATTTTCTAGTTCATTAACCCTCGTTAATGAACTAGATTCGGACATTTACATGTCAGTGAAATTTTGAGCAAATCAAATTTTCTTTTATGGAGAGTTTGATCCTGGCTCAGGACGAACGCTGGCGGCGTGCCTAATAC
>JAAYHP010000406.1 GCA_012735355.1 Lysinibacillus sp.
AAATGATGAGTTTTTACTTTTGTCCCAACCTCTTTTATTTATGCTTTCATCATGATAAAGCTTAAATGGCGACCACATTTTTTATCTTCTCTATAAGAAAAGCCTTGAGGGCTTTTAAAGGTGCAAGTTGTATCGATAGTTATATGTTCAGAAAGTATTCCGCTAAGTTCGCATTGTTTTTGAACGGTTTTTTGATTATCAATATGATATTTCCTAGTTTCATTGTTGAAATAAATAAACTCATCGGCATAACCTAAATTTTTATATTTTGCATATACATCTTCATCTACTTCAAATTTTTCTTGGCTGATAGCTGTGCCGAGATGAACGTGGAAGTCTGATAGATCGCATTGTTCTTCTTTTTGAATATGTTCAAATACGTTTCTCGTAATTTCTTTAACGGTCCCTTGCCAACCGGAATGAATGACTCCTGCAATGCCGCTTTTTTCGTTGTAAAAAATGACGGGAACACAATCGGCAGTAAAGGTACATAGGACAAGGTTTGGTTCGGTTGTATAAAGTGCATCGGTATTCGGAATGGCTGTTTCACTTGAAAAAGCACCGCGGCCTTGATCTTTCGAGGTTACTTTATATACGTTGGCACTATGGGTTTGATTGGCGCAAACAAATTGACTCAAGTCGCAATCAATAAGTGCAGCAAGGCTTTTACGATTTTGGATTATATCTTCTTCGTTTTCGCAAACATGGAGGGCCATATTATGTTGTTCCAATTCCTTTTGATCTTTTAATGTAATACCCGCAATAAATTTCTCGTTGTTTAAATAGATTTTTGTCTTCATTGTTTCACTCCTAGAGTCAGGTGATCAATTTGCATAAGTACTTTCTATTATATTTTTCTCTGATTTGAAGTACAAGTGACGTCCAACAAAGAAGTATAATTACTTGCTTTCCTAATTTATTTTTAAATATTTAAGGTTCTATAAGAAGGGATTTGTCAATATGTTGATAAAAAGTGCATGCGGGTGACTAAGATGGAAGATAAAGAACTTACGGTTATAGAGCATTTAGAGGAACTTCGGAAAAGATTAATCATTGTACTAATAACATTTACCATTGCGCTTACGATTGGATTTTGGTTTGCACCGAAAACATTAAACTTTCTTAAAGATCAACCAATCGCCCGTGGAGTCGATTGGAACTTATTTGGCTATACAGATGGCATTATTATTTATTTAAAATGTGCACTGATTTTAGCAATTCTTATCACTTTACCTATCGCGTTATTCCAAATTTGGCTATTTGTTAAACCGGGTCTCACTGAAAGAGAAGCAAAGGGTACAGCAGTTTTTATACCTATTTCGTTTTTCTTATTTTTAATAGGGATTAGTTTTAGTTATTTCATTTTATTTCCTCTAATGTTAAATTTCTTATCCAATATTAACACTTCAATTGGAGCGGTAGAAACTTACGGTATTAAGCAGTTTTTTACTTTGCTTTTTAATCTAACTCTACCTGTGGGTATTATATTTGAATTACCCGTCATTGTTTTATTTTTAACGAATATTGGCATTGTAAGTCCAGAAAAGCTGAGGAAAATGAGGAAGGTCGCTTATTTTATTTTAGTAATTGTA
>JAAYHP010000407.1 GCA_012735355.1 Lysinibacillus sp.
CCGGTGCTTGCACGTAATTTTTCTGCTTTGCTATTAACATTTCTTCCACGTCTCTTAGCGCATCTTCCATTTTATATATACTTTGAATTTGCTTTTCACTTAGTATAATCAATGGCTACACTCCTCGATATTTATCTGCTAACACTTTGGTAATCTTCTTCACTTTTCGTATGACGCTCTTTAAATTCATCCAACTCTTGATTATTTTTGTCTTTCACCGTAAATACAGCAATAAGAGAAATGATTGCAGTCAAACACCAATAGCTTGATAAGTTGGTAATAGCCCCATCAAAACTGTAGCTACACCCATAATTGTTAACGTCAATACGAGGGTACGCTTGCGGCCAATTTTATCTCCAATATAACCAAAAATGATACCACCAAAAGGACGGATGAAGAAGGCCAATGCAAGGGATGCATAAGATAAAAGCAAGCCAACTGTTGGGTCGTCTGCAACAAAGAATACTTGGTAGAATACGAGACCAGCCACTGTACCATATAAGAAGTAGTCAAACCATTCAATGGAACTTCCAACTAAGCTGGCAATCCAAACTCTTGTCATCACATTCTTGCCAGTATCCATAGTCACAACCTCCTTAAAAATTAAAGTGTTCCATAAAACTTATGCTTCAAAAATGATTTTCATTATGTTTAGTTGTTAAGAAAATGGGCCTTTAAATTCGCAAATAAAAAGAGACAACTTTCGTTCATCTCTGAACAAAAATTGTCTCTTCCATTACTTATGCACAACTGGGTCCTTCGATAAATTAAAGGTAAGTTCGTTTACAACAATAATGATAATTGCTGGAACGAAGAACAAAGGTTGTCCAATCGCCCAAAGCATGACGATAATCCCTTGCACCGCCATAAATATTCGCAATAACTTTTGAACTGCTTTTTTTCTTTGATTTTCTTTCATTGGATAAAGCATGTCCATCCGAAAATCTTTTGATGAAAGCAATGCATATTTCAATTGAATCGTCGTAGCAAAACTTAAAGCTAATGCGATAATCCACAACACATAGGGAATATCTACAAAAAGAGCTATAATGGCGGATATCGCCGTCAATCTTACCCATAAATAAAATTGATCATTCGTCCTTATGAAGGTGCGGAACACTAAATAGCTTTGAGTATTTTCCTTTTTGAATGGAACGAATGTATACACAACATCTAACCAAGCACGACGTTTAATAGCTCCACGAATATGTGGAACATCGGTAAAGTAATTAGCGAATCGATAAAAGGCCATCATGCGATTTTGTTCTAACTTTACAAAATGCTCGTAAGGTATCGGTTGAACTTTTACCCGCTTTTTTAAAGAATAATTGTAAACAAATAACACTACTATATATAGAAGTCCCCACCAAAAATATTGGGATAATGCCGCTTGAATCGCTAGTACCGACACCGCCATTCTCGCTATCCGATCAAAAGCAACATGGTTTCCTCGATTAGCAAAGCGGAAATGAAATTCAATTTGAATATTAATATATTTCAAAACTCCTATAAGCAATAAACATAACCAAATTTGACTGGAACTTAAATCTGTTACTGTATTTAATAAAGGAATAGCGACAATATAACAAACGACAGCTAGAAACACTTGGGACCAAAAAGTATATTTTAGCGCTTTATTAAAGTAAATACTCATTTCTTTTTCTAGCGGCAATAAATACACTTGATCCGGCTCTCTCAGTAACGTTACCGGCCTTGAAAAGCCAACAATGATTCCAACGACAATAGCGACAAGCCATTCAGCAGGGAAATCTTCTGACACCACTTTTAACCATTCACTATATTGATACCCTAAGGCTCCAATGGCAAACACTAAAACAATTGCCAAATGTCCAGTAAAAACGAAACGCATATATTTTTGAACTTCCAACATGTAATGCCCAAAACGTTTAGACCAAACATCTGTCAAATTATTCATTGTTTTGCTCCTTCGTCATCGCAATATATAAATCATCGAGACTTGCCTCAGGCATTCCGAACGCCTCCCGCAAGTCATCCATCGTTCCTTGGGCATGGACACGCCCTTCATGTAAGAAAATAATACGATCACAATGCTTTTCAGCCGTTGATAATATATGCGTTGACATTAATACAGAAGCGCCTTCATTTTTACGTTCTACCATTTGGTCAAGCAAAGATTGAATTCCAAGAGGGTCAAGACCTACGAATGGTTCATCAATAATATAAAGTGAAGGATTAACTAAAAAGGCACACATAATCATGACTTTTTGTCGCATCCCCTTTGAAAAATGGGATGGAAACCAGTTTAAGCGCTTTTCCATTCGAAATTCTTCTAATAATCTTCCCGCCCGCTCCTTCATTGTACGTTCATCAATACCGTAAGCCATGGCAGTAAGTTCCAAATGTTCTTTTAAAGTAAGTTCGTCGTATAGCACCGGTGTTTCTGGAATGTAAGAAAAAGAGGAACGATACCTTTCAATATCTTCATTTAATGTGACACCATTTAAACGAATCTCGCCTTTTTGCGGGAGAAGCGTACCGATTATATGTTTAATCGTTGTACTTTTTCCGGCACCATTTAGTCCAATTAATCCGACTAATTCCCCTTCCCCGATGGAAAAAGTTAAATCTTTAATGACTGGTTTTCTAGTATAGCCACCTGTTACATCCTTTAGTTCTAACATTAATTACAACACTCCTATCTTTGTACAGTTTATCAAAATTAGAAAATGTATTCATCTAAAGAAATATGTTAAAATATAGATAAATTTTGTATTGAAAGGATTGGGTGAAATGAACGATTGTATTTTCTGTAAAATCATTGAAGGTTCTATCCCATCAAACAAAGTATATGAGGACGAGCATGTACTAGCTTTCATGGATGTAGCACCGGTATCAAAAGGCCATACGTTACTTATTCCGAAACAACATGTGAAAGATCTTTTTGAAATGCCAGAAGAGGTAGCTAGAAATTTATATGCAGCTGCACCGAAAATTGCGAATGCCATTAAAAAAGCATTTAATCCTCAAGGAATGAATACGTTAAATAACAACGGCTCTTTTGCTGGACAAACGGTATTCCATTATCATTTACATTTCATTCCTCGTTACGATGAAACAGACGGCTTCCAAATGAAATGGGAAGTAAAACAAAATGAATTTACACCAGATAAATTAAAATCAATTGCAGAGGAAATTAAAGACAATTTAAACAAATAATTTTTTATAGACTGACTCAAAAAGTGTAATGCTATGCTAAAACACCTTTGAGTCAGTCTTTTTAATGAGATACTAGCATTCTATTAAAAACGGTTGAAAATTATTTCTTTTCAGTTTACAATCATTATAATATTTTCGCTAACGGCCACGAGGGCACGTTAGGAAAGTAGAGCATAGAACAGCAGAGGAGAGTTTAATAATGAAAACGAAAAATTTAGTGTTAATGGCGCTTTTAATTGGTATTGGGACTGCGTTATATCTTGTCATGCCACCTATTCCAATAGGTGGTGGAATTACACCTGATATGATGTTGTTAATGATGTTTGTCGGAATTATTTTATTCCCTAATGTAAGAGATACGTTTCTTCTTTCATTTACTACAGGAATTCTTTCCGGCTTATTCTCATCGATACCGGGTTCACTTGTTCCAAACATGATCGACAAAATTGTAACTGGATTTGTATTTCTTTTAGTTGTGTATTTAATCAATAAATTTGCAAAAAATATTGCAGTATACGCATTTCTTGTTGGTTTAGGAACATTGTTATCTGGAACGGTCTTCTTATCCATGTTACTTTTATTGGTCGGAGAGATGCCTGCAGCCTTTGGTATTATGTTCGTAACAGGGGTTATTCCAGCTACAATTGCAAATATAATCGTCTTTGTAGTTATTTACCCAATCCTAATATCTTTATTGAAACGTTCAAAATTTGAAACTTCAGTAACAC
>JAAYHP010000408.1 GCA_012735355.1 Lysinibacillus sp.
GATAAAATGAGTTCGGTATTGTACCGGACTCATTTTTAATTTGCATTAATATGTTTGTAATCTCATAAAGTTTAATAATTATTTTTTCGGGAAGGAGTGTGTCTATCGGTAAATTTCAAATCTAGAGTTTCTCGATAAATACTGAATTTTCGAACTTCAAAAACAATTAAAAAGTATATTATTTTTTTAATAAAATCTGCTAT
Source organism: Lysinibacillus sp. (assembly GCA_012735355.1). GTDB lineage: Bacteria > Bacillota > Bacilli > Bacillales_A > Planococcaceae > Ureibacillus. The sequence goes on from JAAYHP010000408.1 coordinate 204, forward strand.
TATGATATCGCTAACCAAAAATTCAAAATTATAGGTTAGTATACTGTATTATGTAAAACAGGGAAATGATGATAGGGGGAGAATGATGAAAAAGAAATATTATTTATTGTTAGTAGCACTATTAACACTAACTTTTGTGTTAAGTGCATGTAATGATGACAATTCTTCGGGAGAAAAAGAAATTAATTTAGTAATTCCTTCTGAACCGCCTTCATTACATCCTGGATTAGCAACAGATTATACTTCTGGCGCGGTTTTAATTAACGTTTTTGAAGGTTTAACTGAAATCAAAGATGGAGAAATAGTGAAAGCAGCAGCAGAAGACTATACAATTAGTGATGACCAACTTACTTACACATTCACATTACGCGATGCAAAATGGTCAAATGGAGACCCTGTAACTGCACATGATTTTGAATATGCTTGGAAATGGGCATTAAATCCTGAAAACATTTCTGAATACGCTTCCATTCTTTACCCAATAAAAAATGCAGAAGCTTACAATAAAGGTGAAGCGACAGCGGATGATGTTGGCGTTAAAGCGGAAGACGACAAAACTTTAGTTGTAACATTGGAACAACCAACACCTTATTTCTTAGAATTAACGGCATTTAAAACATATTTCCCAGTTAATAAAAATGTAGCTGAGAAAAATCCTAAATGGTACACAGAAGCTGGGGAAGATTATGTAACAAATGGTCCATTCTTATTAGATTCTTGGAATCACGACAAAGATATTACATTAAAGAAAAACCCGAATTATTGGGATGCTAATAATGTAGCACTTGAAAAAGTAAATATTACAATGGTTGAATCAGAACAAACAGCTACTACAATGTTTGATAATGGTGAAATTGATTTCTTAGGTTCTCCATTCCAAACAATCGCATTGGATGCAATTGATCAATATAAACAAGAAGGCATCTTAAATATCGAAGACTATGCAGCTATTTACTGGTATAAATTTAATACAACAGATGAAATTGTTAAAAACCAAAATATTCGTAAAGCTTTAACGCTTGCAATTGACCGTCAATCATTAATTGACAACGTATTAAAAGGTGAACAAAAACCTGCACTAGGTATGGTGCCAGCAGCTATTAAAGGTTTTGAAGAAGATCGCGGCTACTTCAAAGATAATGATGTTGAAGAAGCGAAAAAAGCTCTTGAACAAGGTATGAAAGAGCTAGGAATTAATGATCCGAGCGATATTAATATTAGTATTTCAATTAATACAAGTGAAGCACATTCTGCAGTCGCACAATTTATTCTAGAAAACTGGCGTAAAAACTTAGGAATTAATTCTACAATTGATAACTCAGAA
>JAAYHP010000409.1 GCA_012735355.1 Lysinibacillus sp.
CTTTTGCCTTGTTGGGATTTTCCGAAAAAATTTTTTTCTTTATAAGAATTAAAAAGTCATAATGAATTAAATAATATTTAGTAGGAACTTTATAACGTTAACGAGATTAATTAAAACGATTATTACATTTTTTATTCTCTTTACGTTATTTTTGTTATCATTATAAGTAGGATATTTATACCAATAAATCGCAAAAAATCAAATTCTTTTAATAATTATGTATTTTTAAACTTTTGTAGTAATTATTGGTTTATTAGATAAAAAATAGAAATTTTCTATTTCTTTTTACATACTCCTTTTAACTATATAAAGTGTTTTTATTTTTATATAATTTCAATCTTCCTAACTATTCAACTAGGGAGGGGTTCCCTATATTTTACACGAATTTTCCGGATTCTTTATTGACGCCATCAAAACCAGCGAAAATCACCTGTAACAATTTCACATTGCATAAATCTAAACTTCCACTTTAGTATAATCTAGCCTTAAAATACTTACTATGCATAAACATTGATTATTATTTCAATAAAGAAATTATACATCATGAATTAGGCTCATTAACTTACAATATTCAAAAATGCAACTGTGAAAATTTCCAGCAAATGAATGGTTCGTTGATCCAGGAGTTTGAAATTCGCTAATTGGAGGTGCCGGGTTTGAATGTAGTCATTTGTCAAGGTAATTTAGAGCAACGACATTTTATACAATCTCAAATTGTAACGTATGCAACATTTCATGAACCTAGTATTGAAATCGTATTATCTGCTGGTCGAGCAGAAGAAGTACTTTCTTTTATTGAAAATAATCGTGCTGATTGTTACTTCCTCGGAATGGAATTAGATAATGATAAATTGATGGGGCTGAAACTAGCAGCAGAAATTCGGAAAACGGACCCCTTTGCTCACATTATCTTTATCACTCAACATGCAGACCAATTAGAACTAACCTTTACTTATAAAATTGCTGCCCTTGATTATATAGTAAAGAACAACCCTACCCTCCTATCGATGCAAATCATTGATGCGCTGAAGGTTGCGTTCGAAAGGTATAAACAAATTGGTCAAACGGAGGATGAACAATTTTTTCAAATTAAAATAGGTGAAAAAATAAAAAACATTTTACTCGATGATATTTATTATTTTGAAACTTCTCATATCATCCATAAAATCAAATTACATGAAAAAAATGGATGTCATGAATATTACGGTAAGCTTAAAGATATTGATACATTGGATGAACGATTTTTCCGTTGCCATAAAAGCTATGTAGTGAATATTCATCATATAAAAGAAATTAACAAAAAAGAACGAACGTTATTGATGACAAACGGCGCCACATGCCCTGTATCCCACCGTTCCCTTCGGTTAATACAAAAGAAATTAGATGAATTCTCTACTAACGGAAAATTGGCATAAAAGTTATAATTTAATAAGTTAAACGTATGACAGAATTTTCTTGAAACAATCCACAATCTACATTAACTTATACAAAAGAGGCTGGGACATATAGCTAATTTAATTAAGAATCAGTGAAGAAGCATAGTAAAAAAATGATATGCAACGAAAATTGATTGGAGTGACGGGGCGACTCCAACGGGAACAGCCCGAAACTCGAGA
>JAAYHP010000410.1 GCA_012735355.1 Lysinibacillus sp.
AGAAAATGATGAGTTTTTGATATTAATCTGAAAATTGATTTCCGTTCTGTGGACGCTTCCCCGGTCCCGGCTCGAGCCTCCTCGTCGCTCGATTCCTTGCTCCTGCGGGGTCTCGAGGCTCGGGCTGTTCCCGCAGGAAAGCTCCGCTTTGGAATAAACATTATAAAAATGTATTATCTACTCTTCTCCATATTCCTTAATTGGAACGTAGCCGACCTTTTCCACTAACTTCTGACCTTGCTCTGACAACACCCAATCAATCAACTTTTCCACATTCGGATTATCCGACCCTGCAGTCACAATGTAAAATTCTCCTGTTATTGGATATTCTCCGCTTCGTATCGTTTCCTTCGTAGGAGGCACACCATCAATGGCTAACAACTTAATTTCATCATTCCCCACCATCTCTTGGGAATAATATCGGAATGTATATCCGATGGCATTATCATAATTCCGATATTGAGAAACTTCATGAATGATATCGCCCATCCCAGCAGCCACATATTCTTTCGGTGCTTCCATAATTGGCACGGCGCCCATTAAGCTTTCCAATGCCGTTTGAGAACCGCTATTTTCCGGGCGTTGATAAGCACGAATCGGCTTATTTTTCCCATCAACTTCTTTCCAATTCGTAATTTTCCCCGAATATATTTCTTTTATTTGTTGCAAAGTTAAGTTATCTATTTGATTTTTATGATTCACAAAAAATACAAACGCTTCTTTTCCTATTGGCGTTAATTCAAATTCAATGCCTTTTGCTTTAGCTCTTTGAATTTGATCTTGTGATGGTTCATTGACAAAAATCATATCCACTTCACCGTTTATTAAATTGTCATAGGCATGCGGTGTTGTATTAACCATCACTTCACTATAATAAGGGTCATATTCTTTTACAGGATATGTAGCTTGTGCGATTGCTGAATACAAAGGATAAAGTGCGGTAGCCCCATCGATTACAGGCAATGGGTCCGATAACTGTAATGTCGTTTCTTCATCTAACGTCACAACTTTACTATCTTCTTCAAAAGGCATGTACTCGTATATATTTACTTCATTGGACACAGTCGGAATACTTTCCACATACCGTTCATAAATAGGCCAAGCACTTGAACCAATCAGCGTTATTAAGGTAAAGATCAAAAATCCCCATTTCCTTCTTTTCGTTTTAAGTAACCCGAAACGTAAAACGATTACGAGCAAAAACAACCAAATCGCAACGATAAAAATTAAAGGGATATATTCAATGCTTCCAGTCAATAATGCATAAACGAACATTACAAATGAAACAAAGGCAAGCAATATAAAAATAATGATTGCCAATAATATATCCGAAGCCATAAAAAAACACCTCCTCCTTACATTATTCTGCAAGAAAGAAGTGTTTTCCTTTTTATTATATAAAAAAAGAATGAACGTTAACGTACAAAAATATATTTTCCTTCCTCAAGGACAACCTCTTTTTCCTCCTTCGCTCCAACAATTTTTACTTTTACAATTTCGTTTTTTCCATCTACTTTATGAAAACTGAAGGCACAATTCGGTGCTTTCAATTTTATGTAGGACTCCGCGCTTTCAAGGATGTTAAACTGAAAAACTTCAGCCCACCCTTCAGCAATTTTTAAATCTTTCACTTCGAACGATACTTCATCAATTTGAAGATTTCCTAACGGATGTTGTTGAATCGTACCATTGTTAACTAAAGCTTCATAGCGCTCTTCATCCGTTCCATCCCACTGAATTAAAAATGGAAAATCGAAAAGTAAATCTTTCTTCCCAAAATGAAGCAATTTCCACGTTAACACACTTCCATCTGGTCGCACTCTTGAGAAAGAATCCGGCCCGATTACTTCAAAGCCTGCCTCACGCAATTGTTCAGCATCTTTATCAATAGTCGTTGTTCTTAAAGCAATCCTTGTCAGTCCATTTGCATTATTCCGCTTTTTATACGAATGATGAAGGGTATAAGGAATTTGTGCCGACTTTTCGATTAAGGCTTCATCGAATACACCAATGAATTCAATATAGGAGAGCCCAAAGTAACATAAGGAATTGTACGTTCCCCACATTTCATGCTTTCCGCCTTCCACCGTATGGAGTCCCATTTCTTTTGTTTTTACCACCATACTTTCAGGCTTATTTACAAAATGCACAATATGATCTAACAAATACATGTTTTCACCTTCAACTAATGATTCGTAATCTCTACACTGCTAATATCACTCAACGATTCGTCCCAATCCTTTCCTACATCTATCCACCCTTTTGCGTAAGAAAATTCAAACAATTCATCGCAAGTAAGCTCAATCGCTGAACTGTCGTTACCGCAAGCTGGAAACACCGTTGTAAAACGTTTTAACGATGCATCTAAATAAACAGGTAGGTCATGCGCCAATCCAAAAGGGCACACTCCGCCAACACGATGCCCTGTAAAATGTTCCACTTCTTCAGCTGTTAACATTTTCGCCTTCACACCAAAAGTCGCTTTAAACTTTTTATTATCGATTTTTGCATCTCCCGCTGTTACGACTAAAAAGGCATTCCCTTCTTTATCTTTAAAGGATAATGTTTTTGCGATACGCGCTGGTAAAACGTTAAGCACAGCTGCCGCTTGCTCCACCGTCGCACTTTTTTCTTCATAAACTAAAATATCTTTCTCTCGGTTAAATTTCTTAAAATGCTCTTGCACACTTTGTAATGACATACACCCAATCCTCCCATTCTCCAACAAATCTTATTTGAATTCTTCATTATTATACAATAATTTCAATAAAATGAAAAAAGACTAGACGCCACTAGCCTTTCTTTACGAATAAAAATTTATGCTTCTTCAGCTAATATTTCCATTAATCGTTTCGCTGTTTCTTCCTTTCCTTCTGTTTCCACAACGTCCCCATTCGATGAAATAATAAAATGCTGAACATCGCCGTACAAAGAGTTAGAGCTATTGGCAACCATAAACTCCGCATCGGATTCTTTCATCCGCAATTTCGCCCGTTCAATCAAATATTCGATATCATCCGTTGCTTCTAATTTAAAACCAACAAGGGTCGTTTCTGGAGCCCAACTTTTAATTTGTCCCAAAACTTTTGGTGCCTTTTTAAAATGAATAATTGGCGGTTCATCAGAAGGCATTTTTCCTTTTTCCGTCATTAAATTGCCACTTTGGTCATAAACCTTGTCGATCACCCAGTCAGAACCAGCCGCTGCCATGATGACGAAATCAATCTTTTCTAACTGGACTATTTCTCTTAACTTTTCTCCTAAATCTTCTATCCCTTCAAATAAAACTAAACGCATCGATTCTTTATGTTCGGGTAGTTTTGTAAAATAGCCGTGCATATAAATTACTTCCGCACCCATCGCTAGAGCTGCTTCCGCTAGAAAACACCCCATCGTCCCTTTCGAAAGGTTTGTATGACCGCGCACTCGGTCCCACTTTTCTAACGTTCCACCACTCGTAATTAACACTTTTTTTCCTTTTAACTTTTTCACTTTGATCACCTATCATTTGTTCCTTTGTTAAAAGATTCGATTTATTAAAATTATCCAATCGTTTTCCGAAAATATTATATATTCATCTTACCAATTCTAAAACAGAATGGAAGTAAAAATTGAAAATAAAAAAAGCAGCTCCTGTTACGGAAGCTGCTCAACTATGGTAACCAACCTTTGTACTAAGTGGATGTTCCACTTCGTAAGATTATTAGCACTATGGAGGAAATAATGTATCTAAAGTACTAATACTCTAAAAAGATAATATCATTTTTATGTTAAAAACACAAGTTTTTTAATATTGTTAATGTTTAACATTATTTTTCTTGAAATTTCATTAGTTCGTTACCTAAAAATTGCAATTGTTCCCCCACTGTACAC
>JAAYHP010000411.1 GCA_012735355.1 Lysinibacillus sp.
GACTTGGACTTGAGAAATGCCAAGTCGCTCTGCAATATCCGTTTGAGTTAAATCTAAATAATATCGCAAGTAAATAATGGCTTGTTCACGTTTATCAAGCTTCTTCAACACCTCTTTCAAAGAAATATATTGAAAGGGCAATTCAGATTTCTCATCTTTCATTTGATCCATTAACGTAATGGAGTCTCCCTCTGACTCAAACAACTGTTCATGGAGAGATGCAGGGTCTCGCATCGCATCGGTTGCCACAAGAATTTCATCTTGGGTCACACCAAGCATTTCTGCTAAATCAGAAATAGATGGAGGCTTTTCGTTCGCTTTTAAAAACTCATCCGTCGCTTGGCGAATTTTATAGTTCAACTCTCGGATAGAACGACTTACTTTCACCATGCCATCATCCCGAAGGAATCGTTGAATTTCTCCAATGATCATTGGCACAGCATAAGTAGAAAACTTTACATCATAGGATAAATCAAACTTGTCCACCGATTTCATTAATCCTATACAGCCAATTTGGAATAAATCTTCAAGCTCTACTCCTCGAGAAGCAAATCGTTGAACAATCGACCAAACGAGCCGGGTATTGCCTTCAATCATTTGCTTCCTAGCTTCTACATCGCCAGCTTGTGCGAGTTTGATTAATTCTCGCATCTCCTCCTGTGTCAACAAAACATTGGACGGCTGTTCGATTGTCCTCATCCCCCTTACTTCTTCCAAATACCTTTAGTATTTGCGTCTTCGTTGATAAATATTCCTGTGATTTACTGAAGGTGTAAAAAATTCACTCAACGTGTTGGCACTTACGAAATTTGAGTCATTTTCATCGAGTGAAATCTTTTGGAAAAAGTAACGACTGTTCCAACACCCGGTTCTGATTCCACTTGTAGATGATCTGCAAAGCTTTCCATGATTGTAAAGCCCATTCCAGACCGTTCCATTTCTGCCTTTGTCGTATATAAAGGCTCCATCGCTTTTTGAATATCTTGAATTCCTTTTCCTTCGTCTTTGACAACTACTGAAACGACATCCCCTTCCCTTACAGCATGGACAGTAACAATGCCTTTTCCATCTTCGTCATAACCGTGAATAATTGCATTGGAGACAGCTTCTGACACAATCGTTTTAAATTCAGATAGTTCATCGATCGTTGGGTCCAATTGAGCTACAAAACTTGTTACAGCAATTCTCGCTAAACTTTCATTTTCAGAAAGTGCTAAAAATGAAAGTGTCATTTCGTTATCCATTCACAATCCCCCTTGCATGTAAAATAGCTTCTTCCTCATTTCCTTCCATCACAAATTTACTTAACCCTGAAAACTGAAAAATCTTTTTCATCGTACTGGATGGATTTAAAATAATGGTTTGACCATTTACTGCACCCAACTCCCGCATTCGTCCTAAAATAAGGCCAATGCCGGAACTATCCATAAAATTTAATCTCTCTAAATTCCAAATGATAGTATGCAAATTTCCTTGTAAAATCGTCTTGGAAATTTGGGTGCGAATCTTCTCTGCTGCATGGTGATCCAACTCACCATACAGTCTAATCACAGCAATATCATTGACCATATTTATTTCAAAATTCATTCGTTACATCGCCTCCTCCCTTCGCAATTCCACATAACACCTCCAAAACCCTTTCGATTGACAATAGTAGAAGAAATTCGCTGAAACTAGTAAAAATACGACAAATTTTACAGTGATTTTTCATTTAGGTGGATTGCTTTAAGGATTAGTTGGATAGACTACCTATTTGGGTGATTAAATCCTTTTGGGAATAGCGCACAAGCTCCAGCTCAAACCTCTCCCTCAAGCAAAATCCCCCTACAAAATCAAAACAATCGGTAATGCAAGAAGACATTACCTAATCATGATTAGTATGGAAAAATAGGAAACTTTTTAAACATTGAAAAGGACCTAATTTACCAATGTATGGCGAATTAGGTCCTTTTACTCTGAACAATTATTCTATTTAACTAATTTTATTTTGCGATAACTCATGACACTCTCTAAAGGCGAAATGTTTACAACCGATACAAGCGTTTCGGTTAATGCTTCCTAAAGCACAATCAATTGCATCACCGGTATGTTCAAAGAAATTCTCCTCACCTATTTCTTCCGTCAACCCACTGCGATCTAAAATCACTTTTAAAGTTGGTTGAACACCCGTCACTAAAACCTTTCCACCTTTAGATTTAAAGTTGCGAATAATATTTCGGAAGTAGGCTTCACCTGTTGCATCAATGAATGGAACTTTCCCCATTCGGAAAATCAAAATTCTCGGTTTATAATGAATCGTCTTTAAAATCCGTTGTTCAAAGGTTTGTGCAGCCGCGAAAAACAGCGGTCCTTCAATTGTGTAAATACTTACTTGCGGGCAGTCATGGGAATCATTCACTACATGGGGTTGAACTTTCCCATTTTGCTTATGATCCGGCAACACCTTTGATACAATTAACATTTCACTCATTCTTTTTGCAAATAGTACAATTGCTAACAACAATCCAACGCCTACAGCAAAGGTTAAACTTGTAAAGACAGTCAGTAAAAACGTAATGATTAAAACTAGAGAATCGCTAGATTTCAACTTCAAAATATGAGCAAAATGTTTGCGTTCACTCATATTCCATGCAACAACCATTAACACTGGCGCTAAGCTGGCAAGAGGAATGTGTACTGCTAAAGGTGCAAAAACAAGTAAAGTAACTAAAACGAACAATCCATGGATTACACCAGACATTGGTGATGTAGCACCGGATTTAATGTTTGTTGCAGTTCGAGCAATGGCTCCCGTTGCTGGAATTCCTCCGAACAGTGGTGTCACAATATTGGCAACACCTTGGCCAATCAATTCCCGATTCGAATTGTGCTTACTGTTCGTCATACCATCAGCAACAACTGCTGATAATAACGATTCAATAGCACCTAGCATTGCAATAACAAATGCAGGTCCTAATAAAGCATACACACGTTCAAAAGTAACTTCTGGGAAACTTAACTCCGGTAATTTGTTTGGTATAGCACCAAAAGTAGAACCAATTGTCGCCACTTGTCCATTGAAAAATACAGCCGCAAGAATCGATGTAACGACAATGCCTACTAACGGTCCAGGAACTTTCGGGAAAATTTTTGGTGTAATGATTAATATCGCTAAGCATAATAAAGCAATGAAAATACTATAAAAGTTAATCGTATTTAAATGGCTCACAATTTCCCAAATGTTATCGATAAACCGTTCATGTTGCTCGATATCTCTTAATCCTAGGAAATTAGCAATTTGACCTGTAAAGATGATAACTGCAATTCCAGCAGTAAATCCAATCGTCACTGGTCTAGGAATATATTGGATCAGCGTTCCAAGTCGAAATAGCCCCATCAACACAAGCATAATTCCTGCCATCAGTCCAGCAAGCAGTAAATCTTCATAACCGTATACGAGCACAACGCCTAATAATATTGGAACGAAAGCTCCTGTTGGACCACCAATTTGATATTTTGAACCACCAAGTAATGAAATCAAAATCCCCGCAATAATGGCTGTATAAATTCCATATTCCGGTTTCACTCCAGATGCAATGGCAAACGACATTGCTAAAGGTAAAGCAACAATACCAACAATTGTCCCCGACACTAAATCCTTCTTAAACGAATTTAGCGAATACCCTTCAAATCTCCCCCACCAAAATTTACCC
>JAAYHP010000412.1 GCA_012735355.1 Lysinibacillus sp.
ATATTAATTTAAATACTTTATTTTTTTCAGATGAAGAATCGGAAGAAAAAGTATGTTACAGTTTACTTAATTTAGTATTTCATTTAGGAAAACGAGAAAGGGGTTATGTTATGAAACAAAAAAGCATTTACGCATCATGCATCAACCATTCATATATGGACTTATATATTGCCGCATCGGACAAAGGTTTAGTTTTTATAGGGGCTCAACATTCTTCTATGGAAGAATTAAAACAGTATTGCCAAAAACAATTTCCGCATTGTGAAGTAGTTGAAAATGATCTTTTCATTTCGCCCTATTCTTCCCAATTGATTGAATATTTGGATGGTAAACGCAAACAATTTACATTACCTTTTGATATTTCTGGAACTCCTTTCCAATTACAAGTGTGGAATGAATTATGTAAAATTCCATTTGGCAAAACTGCTACCTATTCTGAAGTGGCAACGAATATTGGAAATCCAAAAGCAGTCCGTGCAGTAGGAGGAGCAATTGGAAGCAATCCATTATCCATCGTCATCCCTTGCCACCGCGTCATAGGTAAAAACGGAAGTCTTACTGGTTATAGCGGTGGACTGGATGTAAAAAAACGATTATTAGATTTAGAAGGTATTCCTTATTGATCTTTTCATTTTTCGTATGCTTTCCTTCACTTCTTTGCTGATACGATGAGACTCAATTATTTTTTGTAACGCTTTATTATAAGTAAAATCATCTAAAGAATTTTTTTGTAAAAATGTTGTTGTTTCTTTGGGAAACTTTAAATAGGCAACGGATATCGCCCAAGCGACTGCCATTTTAACATAATAGCCGTCATGCTTGATGTCATCCCATATTTGAAATAATTCTTCAATATACTTTTCTTCAATAAAATAACTAAGGGACATCACGATGGCAAAACGTATTTCAAATTCATTTTTTGATTGGAAATAGGGGTTAAGAAATTTCCACACTTCATCCCGATGCTTTTTTGTAAATTTTAATCCGACACAAAAACTATCACATACAGACCAATTATCTATTTTAGGTACAAACCACTTAATCCACTTTAGTCTTTCCTCTAATGGAATGTTTACTTGCCCGATCACCATGCCTTTTAGCATAATTTCTTCAAAATATTCCTCTGTTCCATTCAATAAAAAATCTTCCCAGTCGCTTTTTGAAATTTCTTTTGCTAATGCTCTTAACTTCGGAATGCGAACCCCAAGAATATTTTCTTGATTCGGTATTAATGTTTTTTGAAACAATTGATACTTCTGTTCAGACAGTTCTAATAGTTCTTTCCGTATTTCCAATCAAATCAACTCCCATATTTCAACATTTCGTGTCATTCGGTATAGAAGTGTGGAAAATGATTATTTAATTTTGGATTGTTTATATATACCAATACCTATTGTAATAATGAGGGAAACGATAATCCCCGGAATAAACCAAATCCAAAGAAATTCGGTTTTACCTAATGCGATTTGTACAATTTGAAAATTAATCAATGCAAAAAGGATCATGCAAATATTTTTTATAATATTTAACATCTTTCGGCTATTTAAATAAAATTTTTCTGCATTTGATTCATTGATTCTTTCCGGATAATTATACATATGGGGAGCTTTTTCAAAAAGAGATGTTAACAATAAAACAAACATTCCAATGAATGGCAATATGATTAACTCATATTTTGAACCCCATCGATCTACTTCACCTATAGCATTAAAATGTCCTGGTATTCGATCAGGAATTTGACTCCACTGAAAAATAATAAACAAATTAGACAATATAAATAAACCAATACCAACGATATCACAGATTTTCTCCATTTTTGTTTTTGGTATATGAAGAATTGGTCGATATGGCGTTTTCATCATATCATTCCACCTTATATAAAAATAAAGCTAGAAAAGGCTAATGCCTTACTCTAGCAATTCTATATTTTATGAATTCATCTCTTTTTCCTCTTTCAATAAATGATGTAAATAATCAATAATTTCCCGAATTCCTTCTAATGAATTTATCAAAACGTCTGGATTCACAATCGTAATCATTCGATTTTCTAAATTGGCCACTGCTGTAAAATATTTTGTTTGAGAATAATTTACGAGCCCCACTTGTTGAATGTCTTCATCACGAAAATCTAAAATTTCTTTCGCTTCACTCACAACTAATCCATAATTGACGACGTTCGTATTTAATACAATGATTCTCGCCAACGAATCCGTTGTTGGTTTGTTGTACAAAATAATATTAAAATCAAGGATAGGTATAAGCTCTCCACGAATTCGCGTAAAACCTACTAAATAAGTTGGCAAGTGTGGAATGGGGTTTATTTTTCCTATTTTTTCAATCGACACGACTTGATTAACAGGTATTGCGTATTCTTCATTTTCGCATCGAAAAACGATTGTTTTCATGAACATCACCTCAAATTGAACAATACTTGCAAGAACTTTTAACGATTTCTACTAATAAATCGGCTAATTTCTCCAATTCTTCAATAGGCATTCTTTCTTTTGTTGTATGAATATTTTCATAGCCTACCGATAAGTTCACTGTCGGTATTCCAAAACTTGAAATAATGTTTGCATCACTACCACCGCCTGAAACGCCAATTTGAGGTGTACGACCAATATTTCGGACAGCTTCGACTGCTATTTGCACCACTTTGTCTGATTCGTTTACTGAAAATCCAGGATACATGATTTGAACATCCACTTCTGCACGGCCGCCTAATTTTTCAGCAACTTTTTCGAAAGTCTCTTTCATATGTTTCGTTTGGTGATCTAATTTAGCCTTTTGGATGGAGCGGGCTTCTGCTAAAATTAAAACTTCATCGCAAACGATATTTGTTGCCTTTCCACCTTCAAAACGACCGATGTTTGCCGTTGTTTCATGATCGATGCGCCCCAATTTCATTTCAGCAATCGCTTTTGCAGCTAGGGTGATGGCAGAGATTCCTTTCTCTGGTTCAACTCCTGCGTGGGCAGTTTTTCCAAATATCTTCGCTTCAATTTTAGCTTGGTAAGGAGCTGCAACGACAATACCCCCAACTTTTCCATCACTAACTACCGCATATCCATACTTGGCGAAAATCTTTTCCCGTTCCAATTCCTTAGCCCCACGAAGTCCGTTTTCTTCACCAGCAGTAATTATGAATTGAATGGTTCCATGCTCAATTGACTGTTCTTTAAGTCGACGGGCCATTTCAAATAGTGCAGCAATACCGGCTTTATCATCTGCACCTAGAATCGTTGTTCCGTCTGAATAAATATATCCATCATCCCGTATTTCAGGTTTAATTCCCTTTCCAGGAACGACTGTATCCATATGAACAGTAAAATAAATGGGTTCTATATCTTCTCTTCCATTCAATGTGGCTATAATATTCCCTGCACCATGACCATTTCGTGTATGGGCATCATCTTGATATACTGAAAAACCTAAATCCTCTAACTTCTTTATAAGTACGGGTGCAATTTTTTCTTCGTGTTTCGTTTCCGAGTCAATCTGTACTAATTCGATAAATTCATTTACTAAACGGCTGTTTCTCATCATCAAAACTCCTTTATCATACCTTTTTCATCATCATTCTACGCTTAGTTGCTTAAGATTACAAATTTCTCCACTTATACTGAACAAATAAAACATACTAACATTAGTAGTACAGACCTAGGCCAAGGTTTGTGCTACTATTTTTTTATAGTAGAAGTGAAGGAAGGTCGAACAGCTCCTGGGACCAAATAGAGTCCGTATTAAAAACAGACCAACTTCACACCCTTATTTGAATCAGTTTAGTATGTTGGGTCCATAGAGACCGTGTATAAGAAAATGGAATCGATAAGGCAATGTGAAGAACTTCTATGTTTGGCTAAAAAGGAGAGGCAGAAAATATGAAACACGTAGTGGCATTTGATGTCAGTATGGGGAAAAGTACAATGGTCATTTACGACCGTTATCGTCAATGCGAATATGAGGGTGAAATAACCCATAACCGTTACTCTTTCGAGAAATTAAACAAAACCCTTATAACTTTAACACAAAAAGATGGACAGGCACCTGATATTGTCTTTGAAGCAACAGGCGTATATTCAAAACCACTAGAACGATTCTTAGGTGATCAAGGTTATATGTATTATCGAGTTAACCCACTCGAAGCGAATATTCAAATGGCTTCAATGAGGAGACAAAAAACAGATAAAAGCGACGCTCATGAACTTGCGAAAACTCACTTTAGAGTTGAACGTGAACAAACTTATCAAGAAGAGGATTATTATAAACAAATGCGTGCAATGACGAGATATTATGATGAATTAAGTAGTGAAATGACGCATTTATATAGTCGTTTACATGCGATTCTACAATTGAGTTTTCCCGAGTTAGAAAAGCTATTCAGTAAACGTTCTGCTTTATTTTTGAATGTCGTTCAATTATACCCTCATCCGGATCATGTGTTAGTTTGTTCAAAAACAGTGATTCGTAATCGTTTAAAAGCCAACACAAGAAAAAACTTATCATTGGCACGTGCTGAAGAAAAAGGGATCGCTTTAATCGAAGCAGCAAAAGAAGCGTATCCAGCAATTTCAAAAGATGATATTCGCTGCGAACAAGTGCGGGATTATGCCAAACGGATTGCAGACTTGAAGGAGAAAAGAGATCAACTTGTCCAAAAGATGGTTAAATTATCGAAAGATAAACAAGAGTATCAGATTTTAATTTCATTTCCAGGAATCGGAGAAACGACTGCAGTTCGTTTAATTGGAGAACTAGGAGATATTCGACGATTCAAAAACCATAAACAACTGAATGCTTACGTCGGTATTGATATCATGAGATATCAATCTGGGAATACCTTTTATAAAGACAAGATTAATAAAAGAGGAAATAACAAACTTAGAAAGATTCTATTTTACATGATCCAGACCATGATCCAACTACGGAAAAATACACAAAATCATATTGTAGATTATTATGATAAATTAAAAACGCAACCCCAGAGGAAACCTCATAAAGTTGCGTCCATAGCATGCGTGAATAAGTTCTTGAAATCGGCTTATCACCTTATCACACATAATCTGAAATACGATTACGAAAAGGCAACAATGCATCAGTAATCGTAAGTAAGATTATATCACAAAGACCTGGCGAAAAAAATGGAAATCGTGAGGTCTATTTGTCATGCGAAAATTTATTTTGGAAGGAAGGGGTACCCCTTCCTTCCAAAATAAAATCTATGTTAACCAAATTATTTAATAAAAAACACTTGACTAGAGGTAAGAAAGGCTGTCCAGAAAGTCGATTACTTTCTGAACAGCCTTACTTCTTATAGTAATATTCTCTTAAAAGAAAATGATGAGTTTTTACTTTTGTCCCAACCTCTTTTTACTTTTGTCCCAACCTCCAGCTCTTTTTTATTGCTATGAATGCGGTTTTGCATAATCCAATAGGAACTAACATTTCAGTTAGAAGTAAGAGCAAGTAAAGTTCAAATAAAAGTAATTGGATGAATCCAACTAGTGTGATAAAAAATGTGTATTTGATGAAATGAATAATAGAGTTGAAGAAACAACTTTGAAAATTAGAAGGATTTTTTATAATAGTTATTGAAGTAAAACATGGTGTCTAACTAAAATTATAGTAAATAATTTCAAGTATTTATTATAATTGTTTCTCGATAATGAAACGAAAATGTAAAATTATGCGTTCTATTAAATGTTATAATTATAGATGTGAATTTAGAGAATAGAACTTAGGTGATTGAATTAATGATACATATGAACAATGTATACAAAAAATACCCAAACGGTGTTGTCGCTGTCAATGGGATTTCTGTAGATATACAACAAGGTGAATTTGTTTATGTTGTTGGACCTTCTGGTGCAGGGAAATCTACTTTTATCAAATTAATGTACCGGGAAGAGATGCCAACTTCAGGGGAAGTAATCATTAACGGAATTAATACTTCCACGTTAAAAAGAAAAGACGTCCCCCATTTTAGAAGACAGTTAGGAATCGTTTTCCAGGACTTTAAGTTGCTTCCGAAATTGACGGTATATGAAAATGTAGCCTTCGCGTTGGAAGTGATTGAAGAACATCCAAAAATTATTCGTAAACGGGTTATGGAAGTATTGGAACTAGTTGGTTTAAAACATAAAGTGCGCATGTTTCCGAGCGAACTATCCGGTGGAGAGCAGCAACGAGTTTCCATCGCTCGCTCCATTGTAAACATGCCGAAAGTCGTAATTGCGGACGAGCCTACTGGAAACCTTGACCCAGATAATTCTTGGGAAATTATGAGAATTTTTGAGGAAATTAATACGCGGGGAACAACGGTTGTTATGGCAACCCATAACAGAGAAATAGTAAATAAAATTCGTAAACGGGTAATAACGATTGAAGGCGGCATGATTTCTCGTGATGTGTTCGGAGGTGATTACGGCTATGAAATTTAGAACCTTCCAACGTCATTTTCGAGAAAGTTTAAAAAGTTTAAGCCGTAATGGATGGATGTCGATCGCTTCTATCAGTGCTGTGACAGTGACCCTTTTATTAGTAGGGATTTTCGCTTTAATTATGATGAACTTAAATCACTTTGCTGAAAACATTGAAAATGATGTAGAAGTGAAAGTTTTAATTGAAATCATAAACGATCCGGAAGAGATGAAAATTGCGGAAGAAAAGTTAATGAAGCAAGTAGAAAGCTTACCGGAAGTTGCTGATGTGAAATATTCTTCAAAAGATGAAGAATTGCAA
>JAAYHP010000413.1 GCA_012735355.1 Lysinibacillus sp.
CCTGTATCTTGACAAATTGGTGATACATTATCTTCTGCCATAACGATGTTGTCTGTAATTGTAGCTAAACTCATAGCAGCACGAGTACCGGCATTTTCAGCTTCTTTTGCTTTTTTAATCGCACGGCGAACATCTTTTGGTAAATTCGTCGATGTTTCAGTAATTAAGTCATATAGGCTTTTCTCCAAAGTTTGTAAATAAGAAGTTGCGACTGATATTAATATTTTCCCCCCAGAAAATTTTGAATTTACTCCATTTCTAATTATACCTTTTAATAATTTTAAAAAAAAGAGAGATAGTCAAACAATGTTCAAATTTTAAAGAATCTTATTATTGTAAACTATCGAAGTTTAGGTAATTAAGTTAGGAGAAGGGATAAATGAAAGAAAGAGGTTGGGGCAAAAGTAAAAACTCATCATTTTCTCTTAAAAAATGATGAGTTTTTGATATTAAACTGAAAATTGATTTCCGTTCCGGGGACGCTTTCCACGGGCCCGACTCGAGCCTCCTCGGAGCTCGTTCCTCGCTCCTTGCGGGGTCTCGAGTTTCGGGCTATTTCCGTTGGAGTCGCCCCGTCACTCCAATCAATTTTCGTTGTATATCATTTTTTTACTATACTTCTCCACTAATTCTTAATTAAATTAGCTTTATGTCCCAACCTCTTAGCAATCGATATTAATTTTCATCGGGACGTTGTTTAAACTGTTCCATTTTTTCTTCAATATCATCAATCATTTGGATTAGGCGATCAATGTCTTCAACATCTGCTGTTTCCGCATCAATAGCATCCAGCACTTCAAGGAAAATTTCTAAACGTTCTTTTAAATAGTTTACTTGTTTGTTTTTGTCGTTAATTGGTTTCACGTTTCCACCTCTTTCATCTAGAACATCATAACGGATAATTAACGTTCATGCAATTTCGTTGTAGTATTTTATTGGAAAAAAGATAGGATTTTATGACCCTTTTATCAATTTAATTATTCAGAATATTTACAATAATGAAGTTGTGTGCTAAATTATTATTAACAAATCGTAAAGGAGATGGTCGAAAAGAAAATGCTCACTCTAATAAGAAAAGGAGGGAGTTTAAACAATCTTTCGGCCTATCAAATTGCCGAAACTGTTTATGCAACAATAATGGAGGTAAATGAATTATAAACCCTAGCATGTGTGCATCGAAATAGATGCACTCGCTAGGGATTTTTATTTGGCTTAATTACCGTCATAAGCTTTTTTAATGTCTTCGATAATTAGTTTTTTCATTTGTAGTGTCGCTTTGTTTGCCCGATCGATTTGTTCTTCTGTTCCTTGTTCCATTAGTTCTTCCATTATTGTTGGTACGATTTGCCACGAAATTCCATATTTATCTTTCAACCAACCACATTGCTCTGCTTCAGGGAAAGCTGATAACTTCTCCCAATAATGATCGATTTCTTCTTGGGTGTCACAGTTAATCATGAAAGAGATTGCTTTATTAAAATTAAATTGATGGGTGTGGGCACTGTCCATTGCGACGAACCATTCATTTTCCAACATAAAATCTGCATACATAATCGTACCTTCTTCATCTGGTTCCATGCCACTTGGATAGCGAGAAAGATTTCCCAATTTCGAGTTTTTAAAAATAGATAAGTAATATTCAATTGCTTCTTTTGCTTCTTTGTTAAACCATAAATGGGGGACGATGATTTGATTCGTTATTGACATAGTGAGTTCTCCTTTTTCGATATGTCCTAAATATAAGTATGTGTTTTAACACAAAAATTATATTATTGAGAAAAAAGGAAAGCACCAAAATATGTTCAACTTTAAAAGAACATATTTGGTGCTTCTTTTACAAATTATGATAATCGATTGCGATAATCTTCGTAGTGGAACTCCCTCACTACTTTAATGCCTTCTTCTTCGTTAAAGAGGCAAATGCTAGGCAAGTTCACGCCATTAAACATATGGTTTTTCACCATTGTGTAGTGGGCCATGTCCGTAAAGACAATTTTATCGCCAGGTTTTAATGGTTCATCAAAGGAATAATCACCGATCACATCCCCTGCAAGGCATGTCATACCACCGAGGCGGTAAGCGTACGGTTTATCATTTGGAGTGCTTGCTCCGATAATTTGTGGACGGTACGGCATTTCAAGTACGTCAGGCATATGACATGTTGCCGAAGTATCGAGAATGGCAATGTCCATTCCATTTTTTACGATATCTAGCACTGTTGTTACAAGGTAGCCCGTATTTAAAGCAATTGCTTCTCCTGGTTCAAGAATAACTTGCACATCATATTTTTCTTTAAAACTATTTATAAGATATACGAGTTTTTCCACATCGTAGTCGGGACGGGTAATATGATGTCCGCCACCGAAATTCACCCATTTCATATTGTGTAAATATTTGCCGTATTTTTCTTCAAAATGAACTAATATGCGTTCTAAAACATCGGAGTTTTGTTCACACATTGCATGGAAATGGATGCCTTCAACGCCATCTAATTCGTCTGGACTGAATTGGTCGAAGGGAATTCCTAGTCGAGAGTTTACTGCACAAGGATCGTAAAGCTCTGTTTCCACTTCGGAATAGCCCGGATTTACCCTAAGACCAATAGAAATATGCTTGTACAAACTTTGTATTTTTTCTTTGTATTTATTTAATTGATCAAAAGAATTAAATACTATATGGTCGATATATTTTACATATTCATCGATTTCATGTTCTGCATAAGCAGGTGCATAAGCATGAACTTCTTTTCCGAATTCCTCAAACCCAAGCCGAGCTTCAAAAAGGGAACTGGACGTAACCCCTTTTAAGTATTTGCTTACTAAAGGGAATGTGGAAAACATGGAAAATCCTTTTAAAGCTAATAAAATATCGCAACCTGTCCGTTGTTGAACAGAATTTAAAATTTCTAAATTGCGTTTTAGCAGGCGTTCATCCACGATATAGCTTGGTGATGGAGCGCTTTTCCAATCGATTTCCTTCATTACTTTGCCTCGCTTTTTTCAAGGTCAAGGTCTAGTAAATCTGGATTGAAGCTTTCATGCCATGGTAGGCCCCATTTATTTAAAGCTTCCATGAATGGATCTGGATTGAATTCTTCCACATTCCATACCCCTGGCTTTCTCCACTCACCATTTAAAATCATCATGGCACCAATCATTGCTGGAACACCCGTTGTATAGGAAATCGCTTGGCTTCCTACTTCACGGTAACATTCTTGGTGATCACATACGTTATATAAATAATAAGTTTTTTCTTTTCCGTCTTTTACGCCGCGGAAAATGCAACCGATATTCGTTTTTCCTTTAGTGCGTGGTCCTAATGACGCTGGGTCAGGTAAAACAGCTTTTAAGAATTGAAGAGGTTGAATCATTTTCCCTTCAAATTCAATTGGTTCAATAGATGTCATTCCGACATTTTCAAGAACTCGTAAGTGAGTTAAATATTTTTCAGAGAATGTCATCCAGAAACGAATTTGTTTAATACCTTTAATGTTTTTTGCTAAAGATTCTAATTCTTCATGGTATAGAAGATAAATATCTTTCGGACCGATTTCAGGGAAGTTATACACTTCTTTATATTCTAACGGTTCCGTTTCTACCCATTTACCTTCTTTCCAATAGCGACCATTCGCTGTAATTTCACGAATGTTAATTTCAGGGTTGAAGTTCGTTGCAAATGGATAGCCGTGGTCTCCTGCATTTGCATCCAAAATATCGATGTAATGAATTTCATCGAAATGATGTTTTAATGCATAAGCAGAGAAGACGCCAGTTACACCTGGGTCAAACCCGCATCCAAGAACTGCAGTAAGACCTGCTTTTTCAAATTTTTCTTTATAAGCCCATTGCCATTTATATTCAAATTTAGCGGTTTCAGGTGGCTCATAGTTTGCAGTATCTAAATAATGCACACCAGTCGCTAAACATGCTTCCATAATACTTAAGTCTTGATATGGTAAAGCCACATTAATTACCACATCTGGTTTAAATCCATTGATTAGTTCAACAAGTTCGTCGACATTATCCGCGTCTACTTGAGCAGTGTGAATAATGGTTTTTCCACCATCTAACTTTTCCTTTAATGC
>JAAYHP010000414.1 GCA_012735355.1 Lysinibacillus sp.
GTATAGATTATTTCATCTAATGTGTTATACTAATTTTTGTATTATATAACAACAAATTATTTCCCTATTAAATGAATAGGATGGTATTGAATCGATGAATTCAGTAGAAATTGCAAACGAACTGAAGGAATTATTAAATGGTGAAAATATAAATATTCAACTTTCAGTGCCTCAATTAGTTGAAAAGGCTACATCTCGTGGTGAAGCAAAACTTACAATTGACGGTGCAATTGTCGCTGAGACAGGTAAATATACAGGTCGTTCTCCTAAAGATAAATTTTTCGTTGAAGAAGACAGCACAAAGGACAAAATCGATTAGGGAAGTGTAAACAGATCGATTTCTGCCGAAGTGTTTGATAAGTTGTATGTAAAAGTATTAAATTACTTAAAAGAAAAGGATGAACTATTCGTATTCAAAGGTTTTGCTGGAGCAGATAAAGACTCACAGCTTTCCATTCAAGTTGTGAATGAATATGCTTGGCACAATCTTTTCTGTCATCAATTATTCATCCGTCCAACTGAAGAAGAATTAGCTTCTCACGTAGCTGACTTTACAATTGTATCAGCGCCTGGTTTCAAAGCAGATCCAGCTGTCGATGGTACGAACTCTGAAGCATTCATCATCGTTTCTTTTGAAAAGAAAATTATTTTAATCGGCGGTACTGAATACGCTGGTGAAATGAAAAAATCAATCTTTACAATTATGAACTATTTATTACCAGAAAAAGGTATTCTATCAATGCACTGCTCAGCTAACGTTGGCGAAGCTGGCGACGTAGCATTATTCTTCGGACTATCCGGTACTGGTAAAACAACTCTTTCTGCAGACAGCAACCGTAAATTAATCGGTGACGATGAACACGGTTGGTCAGATAATGGCGTATTCAACATTGAAGGTGGATGCTACGCAAAAACAATCAATCTTTCTGCTGAAAAAGAACCTGAAATTTACAATGCCATTCGTTTCGGAACTGTATTAGAAAACGTTGTAGTTGATCCTAATACTCGTGTTCCTGATTACGATGACAATAGTTTAACTGAAAATACTCGCGCTGCTTACCCTATTCATTACATTGAAAATATTGTTTCACCTTCAATTGCAGGTCATCCGAAAACAATTATTTTCTTAACAGCCGATGCCTTTGGAGTGCTTCCTCCAATCAGTAAATTAACGAAAGAACAAGCAATGTACCACTTCTTAAGTGGATTTACTTCTAAATTAGCGGGAACTGAACGAGGTGTTACTTCACCAGAACCAGCGTTCTCTACATGTTTCGGTGCCCCATTCTTACCACTGCCAGCAACAACTTATGCTGAAATGTTAGGTAAGAAAATTGATGAGCATGGCGTTCAAGTATTCTTAGTAAACACTGGTTGGACTGGTGGAGAATACGGTGTAGGAAGTCGAATGAAACTTTCTTATACACGTGCGATGGTTCGCGCAGCTATTGAAGGAAAACTAAACGATGTAGAAACAAAACAAGACGCTGTATTCGGTTTACACATTCCAACAGCTATCGAAGGAGTTCCAAGTGAAGTTTTAGATCCTCGTGAAGCTTGGAAAGATAAAGATGCATATGATCAAAAAGCTAAATATTTAGCTGAACTATTCAAAGAAAACTTCAAGAAATTTAATAACGTTTCTGAAGATATTTTGAAAAAAGGTGCACCTTTAATTTAATTCATGACATAACTATTAACTTTATATATCATAGAAAAAATGCTATTGGTTTCTGCCAATGGCATTTTTCCATTTAAAGAAAATATTATTTATTTGATAATCACTATTAATCTACATAAATTTGCAACGATACGGTGTGAATCTTCTCACAGTGTCTCCCCTTCTTCATGTGTTATGTTTATAACAAGAGGAAAATTATGACGTTTGTTCATTTTGAAAAAAGAAGGAGATAGTATGATTAAGGAAAAAAAGAGAGTAGTAGTTATTGGAGGAGGCATTACCGGACTTACTACAGCTTATTATTTGCAAAAGTGTACGAAAGCGTATCATTTACCGATCGAAGTAAAACTTCTAGAAGAATCATTAACAATCGGCGGCAAAATGCAAACCTTTAAGGAAAATGGATTCGTCATAGAACGAGGGCCGGATTCAATTTTAGAGCGGAAACAAAGCGCAGTTCGTCTAGCTAAAGAAGTTGGACTTGAAAATGAACTAGTAAA
>JAAYHP010000415.1 GCA_012735355.1 Lysinibacillus sp.
CCTTTTAATAATTCCAACATTTTTCTTTTATATGCTTCAACTCCCGGCTGGTTGAAAGGATTTACTTCATTTAACATGGCGCTCATAGCACAAGCCTTCATAAAGAAATAAATTAAATACCCAATATGAAAAGCATCTAACTTCTCCATTTCCAACTGAATGACCGGAACTCCCCCTTCCGCGTGGGCAAGGGCTGTTCCCTGTTTCGAAAGGGCATTAATTTCATTGAAAGAACGTCCTGCTAAATAATTCAAACCATCTTCATTCCGTTCATCGTAAGGCACAGTATAATCTGAATCTATCCCATGAAAATGCAGTAACGTTTCAAACAAAATTGGGCTCCCTTCCTGAATAAACTGACCAATGGCATGTAAATCCGTCGAGAAGGTAACACACGTTGGAAACAATCCCCTTCGCTCTTTTCCTTCACTTTCTCCAAAAAGTTGCATCCACCATTCATGGAATTTTTTTAAAGAAGGTTCAAAGGAAGCAAGCAATTCCACAGCATATCCTTTATTGTATAAAATGTTTCGCATCACCGCGTATTGATAGGCATGGTTATATGATAAATCCGGTTCCTTTAAATCGATGGCAGCTTTTTTCGCACCGTTCATAAACGCATGAATATCTACACCACTAACAGCTATCGGTAACAATCCGACAGGAGTCAAAACAGAATAGCGCCCACCGATATTTGGGGGAATAGTAAACTGGCGATAACCCGATTGTACAGCAGTTCTTCTTAACTTTCCTTTTTTTGGGTCAGTCGTTACGATTATTCGATCTACAGCTTCTTCACCGTATCGTTGTTCTATATATTGGCGTAATACCCGGAAAGCTAATGCGGTTTCCATCGTGCCACCGGATTTGGAAATGACGTTTACGTACACTTCTTTATCCGATAAATAATGCAATAATTGGTTTAAATATGCGCCACTCATATGATGGCCTACATAAATTACTTCAATGCCTTGCCCGTCGTTGCCAAAATAGGGTGTTAACGCTTCTTGCACTGCCCGAGCCCCTAGAAAAGAGCCTCCAATCCCAATCACTACTAGTGTATCAGCCTTTTTACATATTTCATTTTTTACATCAAGAATTTCATGAAATAATTCTTCATGATTGCCTAAAGGATAATCAATCCAGCCGGTCATATGGCAGGACGTTTCAAGCTTATGATGAATGTTTAAGACCCGTTCAAGAAAACTTTCAATATCATGTTTTTCCAATGAACAGTTAAGTAAGTTGGTTTGAACTGAATGAGTAGTCAATACAATTGCCTCATTTCGTTTATATTTTTTCCCTAATTCAAACTAGATAGTTAATAGTTGGAAAAAATGTATAGCTCAATACCAATATATGTTTCATTATTCAGATAATTCAGCAGCTTTTTTTATAATGAATTGTTTCATTTCTTCTCGCAAATCTTCCCGCTCGAGGGCAAAGTCAATGGTCGTTTCAATAAAGCCCATTTGATTGCCAACGTCATATCGTTTCCCTTCAAATCGATATGCAAACACTCGTTGAATCGTATTTAATTCTTCAATGGAGTCTGTTAATTGAATTTCTCCACCTTTCCCGGTTTTCTTCTGCTCTAAAAAGCGAAAAATTTCCGGTGTTAATATATAGCGCCCAATGATGGCTAAGTTCGAGGGGGCTTCTTCCTTCGTCGGTTTTTCCACAAACTTTGTTACTTGCATTAAGTCGGAATCCGTTGAAACCGGATCAATGACACCATAGCGATGAATTTCATTTTCCGACACTTCCATCACACCAATGACGCTAGTAAAGGTTTTTTCATATTGAGTGATTAATTGTTTTATACATGGAACTTCACTTTGCACTACATCATCCCCAAGCAACACTGCAAATGGTTCATCGCCAATAAAATTGCGCGCACACCAAATAGCGTGCCCTAGTCCAAGGGGTTGTTTTTGCCTTATATAATGAATATCAATATCTGATGAAACACGCACCTTTTCTAATAAATCGAATTTCTTTTTCTCGATTAAGTTTGCCTCCAGTTCAAAGGCGTGGTCGAAATGGTCTTCAATGGCCCGTTTGCCTTTCCCGGTAACAATAATAATATCTTCAATGCCAGAAGCAATGGCTTCCTCAACTATGTATTGAATCGTTGGCTTGTCTACAATTGGTAACATTTCTTTCGGCATCGCTTTTGTGACAGGTAAAAAACGAGTGCCTAAACCAGCAGCAGGGATAATGGCCTTTCGAATTTTTTTCAATCATTTCACTCCCTTTTCCCTTTTCTACTAAAGTATATTATATTTTTTGATAAAGCTTGAAAAAAAGCCTCAACGAAATATAGCGCATTATTGCTGAAATACGACGGATGTCACTTCTATACGACATAGACTTTAGTGGAAGAGTTTCCTTCCATATGGCGAAATTCGTTCCTGATTTCGCGAATAACTCCAACTTAAAAGCTTTAAAAAAAAGAGCTGTAGGAAAGCCGAATCTTCTTCGACTTTACATACAGCTCCTTTTC
>JAAYHP010000046.1 GCA_012735355.1 Lysinibacillus sp.
ATGATATATTTTGCTTTCCATTCTCCCTTTTCTGTTTCAACAGTTACTCCTTCTTCAGAAGTTACGACATTCGTTACCGGTTCTTCCCAAACAAATTCCACACCAGCTTCTTTACAAGCTCTAAACATCGCTTTTTCAATTTCGTGTTGATGTAAACTAGAAAATGCAGGGATCGTATTTGGTTTCGGTGGCTCATATACTCTTTTATACACTTCTTCACCTTTATAGAAGGTACGTTTTACTTGCCACACAATTCCGATATCCGCTAGCTCTTTTCCTAATCCTGGTGAAATTTCTTCTAATAAGTCTAGAGTAGCCTTATGAATATAAATGGCACGGCTTCCTTCCCGTTCCCTCCCCTCTCTTTCCGCTTCGATAATCGTTGCATTTAAACCTTTGCTGCGAAGCGCCAGTGCTGCTGTCATACCGACCGGTCCTGCACCAATGACTAATACATCTCTTTCTTTGCTCATCATGAAACCTCCCATTTTTTTAATTTTTTTATTAGTTCTTCAGGGATGGGCTCGGCTTTCGGTTTCTCATTTTCTAGCGAAACCCATGCCCGAACTTCATAACCTGTAGCAATAACCTTTTCACCATCTTGAAAAGAGTGAGTCAGTTTAAAGACTTTTTCTCGAATAAATTCAACCTTTGTTTGAATCACAATTTCCCTGTTGAAATAACCCGGCGATGAAAATGAACAATGGGCTTCTAATAATGGTAATGCCCGCTTTTGTTCCATCAGTTGATTTGTTGGAAAACCTAATTGTTCAAAGAAATGATGGGTAGCTTGGTCCATATACCGATAATAATTTGGATAATAAACAATCCCTGCAGCATCGGTATCACCAAACTGAAATTTAAACCGATACTCCATTTTCATTGCTCCCTTTAACATTTCGCTGATCAATGATTCGTCTAGCCTTCATTTCAAATCTAGTTAACGTATTGTCTCCTACCCGTTCTACTTCAATGCGTAACCCTAGTCTCACCCGAAGCAGTCTCGACAAAGGTTCCACCACTTCTGCAGGACCTTCGACTTGGATTTTAATTTGCTCCATTTCCTGCTCTGTGTAGTACACAATGCGGAATTCTTTAATTTCATCGAATTCGCGAATAATCGCTTCGATGGATGTCGGATAAATGTTGACTCCACGAATGACTACCATATCGTCAGCTCTTCCAACTATTCCTCCAGGTAAAAATTGATACGGGTTGCCACAAGGACATGCTTCCTTTTGATAAACAACTAAATCACCCGTGCGGTAACGAATCATCGGATAACCAAAGCGACCTAAATTCGTTAAAACTAATTCGCCTTTTTCTCCCGGCTTTACATGCTCTAACGTTTCAGGGTGAATCACTTCCACAATGAATTCCCCTTCATTCACATGTAATCCGTTTTGTTCTCTGCAGGAATAACCATAAGCTCCCATTTCTGTCATTCCAACATGGTCATATAGTTTTGCGCCAAACAATTTTTCAATTTGAGCTCGAGTTGATGGAATGGAGCCTCCAGGTTCCCCTGCTGTAATAATTTTTTCAATGCTGGAATTTTTTATATCTAAGCCAATTTTTTCAGACACTTCCGCTAAGTGAAGGGCATAGCTTGGCGTACATAATAAAACCGTTGCACCGTTACTGATCATGCTATTTAACCGTTCCTCACTAGACATGGATCCTCCTGGAATTGCCATTGCCCCCAGCTTTTGAATCCCTTCATAAGCGGCCCAAAATCCGATAAATGGCCCAAAGGAAAAGGCTAAATAACAACGATCCGATGTTTTTACTCCGGCGCTTTTTAACACCTCAACCCAACAATTTTTCCACCAATCCCAACTTTTCCGTGTATCCAATACTTTCAATGGTTTGCCTGTTGTACCAGAAGTTTGATGATATCGGATATAACTTTCTTCTGGATAGGAATGATTCCGTCCAAATGGTGGGAAATTTTGCTGGTCTTGTGCCAATTCTTTTTTCGTAGTAAATGGTAATCGTTTTAAATCTTCAAAATCTTGAATCGGTAAATGTATCCCCTCTAACTTTTCTTTGTAGAATCTGTTAAAACGACTTACAAAGACTAACAATTCATTTAAACGTTGAAATTGGTATTCTCGCAAACTCACATTTGTCTCATGTACTTGATGAATAGCCAATTCCCCAACCCCCCTTTATTTAATAGTAAAAACTATTACAATAGTGATAATAGTCTGAATTTATAAACTTGAAAATGTTTACATTCTGCTATGTGGAACGATATAAAAAATAAATGGCTTTTCTTAGTAAAAATTTTAAGGGGGATATTTTGTGACTCGTACAGAAAATAGTTCTTTAACAAATGCATTGCGCATTTTAAAAAGTTTTTCCATCGACCAAACAGAACTGACC
>JAAYHP010000641.1 GCA_012735355.1 Lysinibacillus sp.
ATATTATCATAGAGTAACTTATTATAAATATCAAATAAATGTAAAAACTGTTATTTTCATTGTTCAGAAAAATTTTTTATTTTTTTAAATAAATGTCCTTCTCATCTTTATTTTCCCCTCATCATTGAACAAATAATGATAATTCATACTTACTAGCACCTTCGTTTTAGTTCCAAAATTTTAGTCGATGCATACACTATTCAGAGAAATGGAGGTATGCAAATATACATGTATAATGGTTATCCATATTATTACGTACAATATGTACCGGCTCATTACTACTATCCTCATAACTATTCTCCATATGTTCAACATTACGTACAACAAACGGCTAGACCGAGTGAACAAGACTTAATTCAACGCATTCGTAGAGAGCATAGCAACTTATATACCCAATTAGAGCAGGCTGGCGTGAATCGCCAAATGGCAGATACTCTTCTATTACTTGTCATTTCATACTTACGAAATCAACAAAACTTAAATCGTACACCGACTCAAATTTACAATCAATTCCAAAGAGATAATCCATGGTTTCCTTTCTTCCTTCGCTCTATGAATTTCCCAGAAAACACTGTGAACCGCATTTTAATTAGAGTCATTGAATTAGCTTTAGCTTTCATCCGCGGTGAAAGTCCTGAGCCAGAACCTGGACCAAGGCCAAGACCAAGACCAAGACCTGAGGAAGGTTGGTCTAATTGGGAAAGCCTTGGAGGTACTTTATTAAGCGCTCCTAGTGTAAGTTCTTGGGGGCCAAATCGTTTAGATGTTTTTGCAAGAGGCTCTGACAATGCTTTGTACCACATTTGGTGGGACGGTTCCCGCTGGAGCAATTGGGAAAGCCTTGGAGGCGTTTTAACTTCTGCTCCTGGTGCCGTTTCATGGGGTGCAAATCGCATAGATGTATTTGTAAGAGGAACTGATGATGCGTTGTATCATAAATGGTGGGATGGATCCCGCTGGAGCGACTGGGAAAGTCTTGGAGGTACATTAACGAGCGGTCCTGCAGCTTCTTCTCGCCGTTCGAATCAATTGGACGTATTTGTAAGAGGAACAGGAAATCGCTTATATAAGAGAACTTGGAATGGATCCCGGTGGGAGAATTGGGAAGACCTTGGTGGAAATTTAAACTCTGATCCTGCTGCAATTTCTTGGGGGCCGAATAGAATTGATGTCTTTGCTAGAGGACAGAATAATGATTTAATCCATAAGTGGTGGGACGGTTCCCGCTGGAGCGACTGGGAAAGCCTTGGCGGCACATTAACGAGCGCGCCGACTGTTTCTTCACGTCGTCCAAACCATCTCGACGTATTTGTAAGAGGTGCTGGCAATCGATTGTTTAAGCGAACTTGGAACGGCTCTCGTTGGGAAGAGTGGGAAAACCTTGGAACAACTCAAATTACAAGTGCTCCAGCTGCTGTTTCTTGGGGTCCAAACAGAACCGATGTCTTTGCTAGAGGACAAAATAACGATCTAATTCACCGTTATCATGGAAGATAAACGAAAAAAGAGGTTGGGACAAAAGTAAAAACTCATCATTTTCTCTTAAAAGAAAATGATGAGTTTTTGATATTAAACTGAAAATTGATTTCCGTTCCGGGGACGCTTTCCACGGGCCCGACTCGAGCCC
>JAAYHP010000416.1 GCA_012735355.1 Lysinibacillus sp.
CAATCAATTTTCGTTGCATATCATTTTTTTACTATGCTTCTTCACTGATTCTTAATTAAATTAGCTATATGTCCCAACCTCTTTCATGTATGTATGGATTCACATGAACTTTTGAATTTCAGTCCATGCTTCCTCCACGCCAGTTCCCGTTTCAGAGGAGAAAAGAATTAACGGATCTCCTTTCTCCATATTTAACGTTTCTTTCACTATTTTTTTATGTTTATCCCATTTTCCTTTAGGAATTTTATCTGCTTTTGTTGCGATGACTATACTTGGAATGTTGTAATGCTTTAAAAAATCATACATCATCTTGTCATCTTCTGTCGGCGGATGACGTAAGTCAACAATCAATAAGACCGCTTGCAAAACACTTCTTCCAGTCATATACTTCTCAATCATTTGGCCCCATGCTTCCCGTTCCTTTTTAGAAACTTTCGCATAACCGTATCCCGGTACGTCAACAAAATATAATTGGTTTTCTATTTTATAGAAATTTAACGTTTGGGTTTTACCAGGCTTTGATGACGTACGAGCAAGGGATTTTCGGTTAATCATTTTATTAATAAATGAAGATTTACCTACATTAGACCGACCAGCTAAGGCAAATTCGGGTAGCGAATCGTTAGGATATTGTTCAGGTTTCACCGCGCTAATAACCATTTCTGCTTGATTTACTTTCATTTAAAACCTCCAACGAGTGCAATATTTAGCACCTCTTCTGCCGATGTAACCGGTTTAAATTTCAATTGTTCACGAATTGTATCAGGGATATCATCAATATCCCGTTCATTATCTTTAGGAATAATGATGGTTGTTAAACCAGCACGATGAGCTCCTAATGATTTTTCCTTTAAGCCACCGATTGGAAGCACTCGACCTCTTAATGTTATTTCTCCAGTCATGCCCACTTCTTTTTTAATTGGCTTGTTTGAAATGGCAGATACTAGGGCTGTTGCAATGGTAATCCCTGCGGAAGGACCATCTTTCGGAACAGCACCTTCTGGCACGTGAATATGAATATCGTGTTGTTCAAAATAATCTGCATCAATTTTCAGTCGCTCAGATAATGAACGAACATAAGAAAGGGCTGTTTGAGCAGACTCTTTCATGACATCTCCAAGCTTTCCAGTCAAAATAAGTTTACCTTTTCCAGGTGTTAGAGAGACTTCGATTTGAAGAGTGTCTCCTCCTACTGCCGTATATGCTAAACCAGTCGCTACTCCCACTTGATCTTCCATTTCCGCTTCGCCATAACGATACTTGTGTTTTCCAAGCATATCTACTAACACTTTCGAACTTACCGTTACTCGCTTTTTCTCACCGGAAACAATAATCTTCGCTGCTTTTCGACATATTGCCGCTATTTGACGTTGAAGTCCTCGAACTCCAGCTTCCCGCGTATAATAACGAATTAAATCTACAATTGCTTCATCTTTAATAATTAATTGAGATTTTTTCAATCCATTTTCTTTTAATTGTTTCGGAATTAAGTGATTTTTTGCTATCATGATTTTTTCCATTTCTGTATAACCAGCAATGGAAATGACCTCCATACTGTCAAGTAACGGACCTGGAATCGTGCTTAAATCGTTGGCTGTCGCAACAAACATCACTTGGGATAAATCATATGGCTCTTCAATATAATGGTCACTGAAGTTATGATTTTGTTCCGGGTCTAATACTTCCAACATTGCTGCAGAAGGATCTCCGCGGAAATCGTTAGACATTTTATCAATTTCATCCAATAAAAATACAGGGTTAATCGTTCCTGCTTTTTTCATTCCTTGTATGATTCGTCCTGGCATTGCACCGACGTAAGTTCTCCGATGACCGCGAATTTCTGACTCATCACGAACACCGCCAAGGGATACACGCACAAATTTACGATTTAAACTTTCTGCGATGGATTTAGCAAGGGATGTTTTCCCTACCCCTGGTGGGCCAACTAAACATAGAATCGGTCCGCGAATCGATTGGGTTAATTGACGAACAGAAAGATATTCTAAAATGCGTTCTTTTACCTTTTCAAGTCCATCGTGATCGCGGTTTAAAATATCTTCTGCAACGGAAATATCTAACCGATCTTCCGTTTGTTCTTTCCAAGGAATCGTTACGAGCCATTCGATGTAGTTGCGAATAACTCCACTTTCCGCACTAGCAGCTGGTAGTTTTTCATAGCGATCTAATTCTTTTAATGCAACTTTTTCGGTAGATTCAGGCATTCCCGACTCTTCAATGCGTTTACGAAGATCAGCAATTTCTCCCGTTTTCCCTTCTCGATCACCAAGTTCCGCTTGGATGGCTTTCATTTGTTCCCGCAAATAGTACTCTTTTTGAGTACGTTCCATTGCTTGCTTAACTTTCGTATTGATTTTCTTTTCTAAATTTAACACTTCTTGTTCGTCATGCTGGCGGATCATTAAGTGATCTAGTCGCTTCTTAATATTGAAAATGCTTAAAACTTCCTGCTTTTCAGCTACTTTAAATGGCAAGTGGGATGCAATAATATCCGCAAGTCTCCCAGGTTCCTCAATATCTAATACAGATTCAATCGTTTCAGCAGTAATTTTATTCGAAGATTTTGCATACTTCTCAAAATAATTGACAACGGTGCGCATTAACGCTTCCGTTTCCACGTCTTTTTCTTTTGAATCTTCATGCAATTCAATATCTACTGTCGTAAATTCTTTACCTTCTTTATAATTTACAATTTTCCCTCGACAAATGCCTTCGACTAATATTCTTAGCGTGCCGTTCGGTAACTTCAACATTTGCTTAACAGTTACATACGTTCCGACATCATATAAATCTTCTTGATCCGGCATTTCTACCCGCAAATCTTTTTGGGTTGTTAAAAAGATTTTATTATCATTTAACATAGCATGTTCTAACGCTGCTACGGATCGACTGCGACCGACATCAATATGTAAAACCATTGAAGGGTACACAAGCAGTCCACGTAATGGAAGTAACGGAACATTTTTCTTTATCTCGTTCATGCGGGTTAATCACCTCCACGATATACTTAAGAATGCACCCGCTTCATAGCAAGCTTAGTATGTGATAAAAATAAAAACTACTCCCAGGAAAATATTTGTAAAAACATGTAATTCTACCATTTGTTACAAAGAGCTGACTAACGATGTTGCCTTTCGCAAATTCGCAGTCAGCTCTTTATATAACATGTATTTATGCAGAAGTTTTATTATCGTTCTTTAATTCTGTACCATCTTTCAAAATTAACTTCGGTTGAGCTCCATCAGTAATTGTTTCTTTTGTCACAATACATTTTGCAATATCATCACGGGATGGAAGTTCATACATCATATCTAACATTGTATGTTCAATGATGGAACGAAGTCCTCGAGCTCCCGTTTTTCGCTCAATTGCTTCTTTTGCAATGGCACGAAGGGCATCTTCTTCGAATTCTAGTTCCACATTATCAAGTTCAAGCATTTTTTGATATTGTTTCACTAAAGCATTTTTAGGCTCAGTTATAATTCTTACTAATGCATCTTCGTTCAATTGTTCTAGTGAAGCAAGGACTGGTAAACGACCAATAAATTCTGGGATTAAACCAAATTTCAATAAATCTTCTGGGATCAATTGTGCAAGTAATGATTCACTTTCCACATTTTTATTTTTCACGTCAGATCCAAACCCAATGACTTTTTGACCTAAGCGTCGTTTAATAATTCCTTCAATACCATCGAAGGCACCGCCAACGATAAATAAAATGTTCGTTGTATCAATTTGTAAAAATTCTTGATGCGGGTGCTTACGTCCACCTTGAGGAGGAACGCTTGCTACAGTACCTTCAAGTATTTTTAACAGCGCTTGTTGAACCCCTTCTCCTGAAACATCTCGAGTAATCGAAGGGTTTTCAGATTTCCGTGCAATTTTATCGATTTCATCTATATAAATAATTCCTTTTTCTGCTCGCTCAATATCATAATCAGCAGCTTGAATTAATTTTAGTAAGATGTTTTCAACGTCTTCACCGACATACCCAGCTTCTGTTAAAGAAGTGGCATCGGCAATGGCGAAAGGTACATTCAAAATTCTTGCAAGGGTTTGAGCAAGGAGTGTCTTACCACTACCCGTTGGTCCAATTAATATAATATTGGATTTCGATAATTCCACATCGTCCAATTTATTATTTGAATTAATTCGTTTATAGTGATTATATACTGCAACAGCAAGAGCTTTTTTCGCCCGTTCTTGTCCAATCACGTATTCGTCTAAAATACCTAGTATTTCCTTTGGTTTCGGAACATCTTGAAAATCAATTTCTTCATCTACACCAAGCTCTTCCACGACGATTTCAGAGCAAAGCTCGATACACTCATCACAAATATATACCCCAGGTCCCGCTACCAATTTTCGTACTTGTTCTTGTGGCTTTCCACAGAAAGAACATTTTAAATTGCCTTTTTCATCATTAAATTTAAACAATTTGCTTCACCCCTATTCAAGCAACAATCTTACAAGATATTTTAAGCTTTATCAAATAAGACGTCTTATATTACTATGGTATTTTTTTATACAGTTTATTTTATGTAATTAAAATTCATTTAGTCATTGGTATAAAACAAGGCACGGTGGTATATGCCGTACCTTGTTTTTGCCATATGAACTTATGATAAGTATAGATATTACTATTTTACTTTTACTAGAAATGAAAATTATTCTGTAATTTTCGCATTCTCCACTAAAAACTCTACCGTTTTTTGAGTGCGAATATCGTTTTCTAATACTTCTGTTGTGCCGCCTAATGCTGTAATAATTTGCTCTTTGTCCATACCGAATTGGCTAGACATTTTTTCAAGTTCTTGATCGATATCTTCTTGTGTTACTTCGATATTTTCAGCTTTCGCAATCGCTTCAAGCGTTAATGAAATGCGCACGCGTGTTTCTGCGTCTTCTTTGAATTGTTCGTGTAAGTCTTCCTCTGTTTGACCTGTTAATTGATAGTATAGGTCAAGAGATAAACCTTGCATTTGCATGCGTTGTGCGAATTCATCGATCATGCGGTGAATTTCATTATGAATCATTGCTTCTGGAATATCGATTTCCGCATTCTCAGCAGCTTTTTCCACTAAATCATCACGAAGTGTGCTTTCAGCATCATTTTTCTTTTGTTCAGCAGTTTGTTCTTTCAGTTTGTTACGTAACTCTTCAACTGATGCAACTTCAGGATCCACTTCTTTTGCGAATTCATCGTTTAATTCTGGAAGAACTTTCGTTTTTACTTCTTTAATTGTAACTTTGAATGTTGCTTCTTTACCAGCAAGTTCTTCAGCATGATATTCTTCTGGGAATGTCACTTGAATGTCTTTTGATTCACCAGCTTTTAAACCTACTAATTGTTCTTCAAAGCCAGGAATAAATTGACCAGAACCGATTTCTAAAGGATAATCTTCTCCTTTTCCACCTTCGAATGCTTCATCGCCAACGAAACCTTCGAAATCGATAACTGCTGTATCACCTTCAACGATTGGTTCATCTTCTTTAATTTCATATTCTGCATTGCGGTTTAATAAGTTTTGGATTAGTTCTTCAACTTCTTCATCTTTAACTTCAGTGCTTAATTTTTTCACTTC
>JAAYHP010000417.1 GCA_012735355.1 Lysinibacillus sp.
AAATCAATTTTCAGTTTAATATCAAAAACTCATCATTTTCTTTTAAGAGAAAATGATGAGTTTTTACTTTTGTCCAAACCTCAACGAACTGTAAAATATTGAATGGCTTTTTGTAAAGCCGCTATTTCTTCAGACAAGTCATTAGCAGACTCTGTTGCAATTTGAATCGACTTTTGCTGTTCTTCAATAGAAGCTGTTACTTCCTCAGCCGAAGCAGCATTTCTTTCACTAATACTTGCAATATTATCGATGGAACGTGTCATAATGTCTTTCGTATCATACAATTTATGAACAGTGGATGCTACATCTTCAATGGTTTGAATAATATGTTCCACTGATGTTTTTATTTCCTTGAAGGCTTTTTCTGTCTCTTCAACAGATAAATTTTGTTCTTGCACTATTTCCGTTGTTTTTACCATTTCTTCAGTTACGAGATTCGTCTCATTAACAATTCCACGCAATGTATTACTTTCTAAATCTGTTGCTTCATTTGTTTGATCTGCTAATTTTCTTACTTCTTCGGCAACAACGGCAAAGCCTTTTCCATATTCTCCAGCTCTCGCCGCTTCAATGGAAGCATTCAACGCAAGCAAGTTCGTTTGTTCAGAAATTTCATTGATTGTCCCAACAATCCCTTCAATTTCTCTTACTTTTAAAATTAGACTTTCAATAACTCTTTGTACTTTCCCAATAAGTTCATCGGTCTCTTTTGAACGATTCTTAAGTAAGGCTACTGTCTCCATGCCCTGCTCATTATATTTCATCATCAGTTTAGAGGAACTTAACATCGATTCATTTTTCTCATTTAGCAATTCAATTTCTTTTGCAAAACCGATTGTCGTTTGGTTTGTTTCTTCCGTATCAATCGCTTGTTGTGTAGCACCTTCTGCAACTTCCGTTACCGCCTTTACGATTTGTTCTCCGTAGGCAGTCGTTTCTTCTGCAACGGCTGTTAAATTGTTAGAAGTACTTTGAATTTCAGATATTGTTGATTCTACTCCTGCGATTAAATCTTTTAATTGTCGAACCATTTCATTAAATCCATTATTTAATATTCCAATTTCATCTTTCCGTTCTACTTCCTGAATGTCGATTGTTAAATTACCTTCCGCCACCTCTTTGACACGGCTAGATAATTTTTTTATTGGAATTGCTAAATGTCTCGAGAATAATATAGCTAAAACGGTCCCTGCAATAATGGACACAATTAAAGTCAAAATCATTACATTTAATAAATGATATACAGGAGCATTAAAATCTTGGTTATAAGTTCCTGCTGCGACAATCCAATTCCAATTCGGGTCTACTTTTGAATATATCAATTTAGGAGCTACTACTTCTGACTTTCCTGGTAACTCAAACTCATAATACGTAAAACCCCCGCCATCTAGAGCCCGCTCTTTTACTTCACGAATAAAATATTGCCCTGAACTGTCTTGTTCATTCCAAAGACTATCTCCTTCCCTCGAAGGATGTCCAAGCAATGTACCATCATGATCCAATATATAAAAATAGCCATTTTCCCCCAAATCAGCAGGATATGTAATATTTCTCGTTCCATCCTCATTTTTCGCACCAATTAAAGCAGTCTTTACTTGTTCTTGAGCCTCTTCCAGAGAAATTGATCCATTTTCTACTTCTTGCTGTTTTGATTCTATTAATTGTAGTGACGTTTCAACACTGTTTTGTATAATTGTTTCACCTAATTCATCCATGCTGTCTTTAGCTTCCAAAAAGCTAACGATACTAATAATTAAACTAGGAGCTAACAATAGCAAAAAGGAATAAAATAACAATTTCCGCTGTATGGAACGCCTCAACAAAACCACCTCATTTTTGCCTTTTAATTATTATCTCATAATTCCTATAGTACTTAAATATGATTTTCCCTTTCATTCACTTATTTTCTACTTATATCACATTAATTCGACAGATTTCAGACAGAACAATATAAAAAAGAGGTTGGGACATATAGCTAATTTAATTAAGAATCAGTGAAGAAG
>JAAYHP010000418.1 GCA_012735355.1 Lysinibacillus sp.
CTAATTTTAAATTAAATAAATCATAGTCTGTTTCTGGCATAAACATCCCCTTTTTCCCTGGTACCGGCATACGTTTTGTGCATTGTTTACGAAGTTTAGCTTCTGTTTCTCCATCGACAGCTCCAAATTTCCAGGGAATCGGATTCCCGTTTTCATCTTTGAATCGTTTCGATACCACACGTTCAACGATTTCGACCTTTTCAACATTTTGTGCAAAGAAAGCTTGTAAGTTACTCATATATCTTCATCCTTTCGGTATTAGGTATTAAAAAAGAGCTCACCGAAGTGAGCCCTGTTATTAGGATTGCATTGTATCTAAAATTGAAAATTTCTCAGGGAATTCGAATCGTTCAAATGTGAAATCCATTGTATCTTCTAGATATTCCGCATCTGCGTCAATTAAAGCAACAATTCCACCATCCATATTGCAATCTTTTAGGATAGTAGTTTGTCGCCCTACATTTGAAGATTTATCTTCATTCGTCACTTGAATGTCGAAATAAATATCCTCACCTGTTTCTTGATAGTGATAAAGCAATTCTCTAAAGATGGATGTATTGTAATGGAATGTGGCTGAACCTGTTCCTTCCCAACCTGTTGCTTTATTCCCTTTTCCGGGACGTCCCAGGATTGGTACTTGTGTTTTTGTTTTTTTCATTCGAGCTTCGATATTAATTAAGTTTGCAAATTTATATCGCTGTCCGTTAATAGTTACAAACGCCTCGCCTTGCGCGCCGTGAATAGCGTCTTTAGCGTGCATTGTATCATCCGCAAAGAATTGAATGTCTAATGGTAATAGCATTTTCATCTTCATATATTATCACTCCTTACGCTACTGTTGTTGTGATGTAAAGTTGTGACATTGCCACTGTTGGCTCTACAACTTCATTCACGACAACCGATTTCTTAGAGTTACCTTGCTCCCCTTGAACTTGTTCAGGGTCAAAGTTTTGAATAGCTCTGATACCTTGAAGTTCTCTACGGTGCGCGACAATATCGCCCCATAAAGAAACGCGTCCACTTTGGTCGTTTGGAACTTTACCTAAGTAGCGTGTATTAAATAGAGTTGCTGTATCGATAGCGATTTGGTCAAGAACTCGAATAACTTGGTTCATCGAGAAATCTTCGTTCTTATCCACTGTGAAGGAAGTAAACGTGTTAACATCTTCAAGAACACGAATTTCTTCGCCTACACGATGGATTACGTACTTTCCCGCTTTCAGAAGATCAGTAAGTTGTTGTTGCGTTTTCGTTTCTGACATATCGAGAGTATACTCGCCATTGTAAAGCTTATTCGTATTCGATTGATTTACTGCAACGCCAGCTTGAGCGCCTACAGTCCAATAAACCGCCCCATATACTTCTTCACCTTCGCCAACAGCGTCGTTTTGTACGTCGATAACACCTTCGTGGTCTACTGCACCAAGTTTGTGGCCAACTAACTGGAATTTTGCTCCCACTTGGTCACGCAAACGTTTTGTATATTCAATATAAAGAGATTTAATAATTGGATCATCGGATAAGCAGCCTAATGTATTAAACCCATAGGCTTCCAAGTTGTCTAATGCTTCTTGATGTGCTCCACCAGTAATTTCGTCACCGTTAGAGCCACCTGTAAGCGGTGTTCCGGCTGTTTCTTCAAGTGTTGCAGTGTCTTTCCAAATAACAAAGTCATTATCGACTAATTCGCCTGCACTGGCTACAGCAATTTGTTCGTCAACGACAACGTTATCCAATAACGTTTGAACATCAAACTTAGTTGGCTCATCCACATTTGCTTGAATAACGATTTTAATGTCGTTTCCTCGTGCGCCTTTATATTTAGCTGTTGCGTAATCATTTTGTGCAGCAGAAGCATTTACAGAAAGCTTATAGAAATAAACCGTGATTGCATTTTTGTAAACATCACGAATTCCTTTTAACTTAGGATCAGTGTAGTCGTAACCAAAAATTTTACGGGAATTCTTCTGTAAATCCTCTACTGTCACCGTAAATACTTCATCGTCTGGACCCCAATCCAATTGAATTGGCAAACCAACATAACCACGATCACTTAAATTAACAAATGCTCGTGCAGCACTAATAAAGTTATGATAAGTACCTGGAAGCACTTTGTTTTGAGTTAAGAAAAATCCTCCACCTAAAGCCACTATTTGTTGCCTCCTTTATAGAATTTCTCTAAAATTTCATCGACTTGCTCATGTGTGTATGTTTCACCGTCTTTTAGTAAGGCGCTAAGGGCATCACGACGATTACTATATTTTTGAC
>JAAYHP010000419.1 GCA_012735355.1 Lysinibacillus sp.
AAACTGGGGAGTACGATGCGGTGATTGGTTTAGGAACGGTGATCCGCGGTTCAACAACCCATTATGATTATGTATGTAATGAGGCGGCAAAAGGAATTGCTCAAGTGTCTTTACAGACGAATGTACCGGTAATTTTTGGACTTGTGACTACGGAAAATATTGAGCAAGCCATTGAGCGGGCTGGTACAAAGTCGGGGAATAAAGGGTATGATGCTGCGATTTCTGCTATTGAGATGGCGAATTTGAAAAAGATGTTCGAGTGATAATGAAGGAAGATTCCTCAAGTGGGGGAGTCTTCTTTTTTCGGCTTTGCTTGAGTGGAAGCCGAGTACTTGAGATACTTTGCATGAAAAAAGGAACCCATTATCATGGATTCCAAAATAATAAGAGGCTTTATTTATTCAATAAATTAGGAATGAATTAGGAGAATTTATCGAATTGAACACGAAACTTTTAAGACGCATCGTCCCATCCCATATGGTATTCGAATAAAAGATCGTCTAAAGTGCCGAAAGTATAGCCTTGCTTTTTCGCTTCTTGAATAAAATCCGGTAATGCATCTGCATTATGCTCTGCTACCGTATGCATTAAAATAATGGCACCGGGATGCAATTGGCTTATTAATTCATTGTATGCATAATCCGCGCCTTTCTTTTGATCCGTATCCCAATCACGGAAGGCGATAGACCAGAAAATATGGGTATAGCCATTTTCATTCCCCACTTCTAACAGCTCTGTGCTAAAAATTCCTTCAGGAGGGCGAACATAATGGGTGCGTTCAATACCGGTAATGTCCTTTAACTTTTTATCGAAGTTTTGCCATTCTTTAAGCATACCATCAGGAGAGAGTCTCGCCATGTTTGGATGTTTATCGGAATGGTTGCCGATTGTATGACCATCTTTCACCATGTGTTTCACTAAATCTGAAGCACTCGTTAAATAATGGCCCGTTAAGAAAAAGGTCGCTTTCACCTTTTCTTCCTTCAATGTATCGAGTATTTTTTCCGTATAGCCTGCTTCGAAGCCATTATCAAAAGTTAAATAAATTACTTTTTCATTTGGATTTCCTCTATAAAAAGCACCGTATTGTTCCAAAATGGATTCAAACTCCCCACCTATATCAGGAGGGTTACCGTTTTTCGCTTTTGTGAATCCCCAATGATATTCTTTGGCAGATACTTCTGGTGGTGCCAATGCAAACATTGATAAAAATAAAACAAATGAAATAGCAAATCTTAGCACTTCTATTGCCACCTCCTTTTTGCTTATAGTGCGTAAAACCGATTAAATTATGCTAGGCAAATGAAGGGAGCCAATCGCAATATCCAAACATAGGAACCGGACTTTATTTTGTGTATACTTAACTTGAGGAGTGACGCAATATGCAAGCGAGAGCGAAAATCACCCGACAAAAAAAGAATCAAGAACGTTACAATATATATTTAAATGAAGAGTACGCTTTTTCCGTTGATGAATCGACACTTGTTAAGTTTGGTTTAACGAAGGGGAAAATACTCGATTCATTTGAAATCGATGAAATTACTTATGAAGATGAAATTGCTAAAGCTTTTAATCGAGCGTTAAATTTTTTAAGCTATCAAATGAGAAGCGAATATGAAGTGAGAAAGAAGCTCCTTGATATAGGCTTTGGTGAAGCGGTCGTTTTGGAAGCGATTCGAAAGCTTGAAAGATTAGGTTTTTTAAATGATGAAACTTATTCCAAAGCATTCCTAGAAACAAAAAAGAAGTCAGCTAAAGAAGGA